>JBBCAX010000148.1:0-10178 GCA_051382335.1 Deltaproteobacteria bacterium TL4 | reverse complement strand
AGGAAAACGATCTAGGCTTCGCTACGTGATTGAATCACTAAGTCGAATCGATCTATTTTCCTCCAAAACGCTTGGGTTCCTTAAACAAAAATACTAATTCCTTGTTATTAAAACAAGATACAAGTCGAAGGGACATTGGCGAAACGATGACTATAGCCTTGAATAGTTAAAAAATGTAACAAGTTGTATCCAAACAAAAATGAGGTCATCATGCCATCAATTTCAATGTTTTATGGGATCATCGTGTACTTGTATTTTAAGGACAATAAACAGCACAACGTTCCCCACATTCATGCTAAATATCGAGAGTACGAAGTAGTCCTTTCAATTCCAGAAGGAGATATTCTGGAAGGAAATATCCCTAATCCAAAAATGAAACTTCTTCACGCATGGATTGAAATCCATAGAGATGAGTTAGTAGCCGATTGGGACCTGGCTGTTTCAGGACAACAGCCCTATAAAATTGAACCTTTGAGGTAGCCATGAATCCAAGAGTGACTGTAGTGACACCAATCGCTGATTATAAGTTAGAACTTATTTTTTCAAATGGTGAAAAGGGAATTTACGACTGTTCGTGCCTACTTGATTTTGGTGTTTTTAATGAATTGAAAGACGAAAACTATTTTAAACAAGTAAAAGCATGGGATGGTACCATAATGTGGCCTCACGAACAGGATATTTGTCCGGATACCCTATATTTAGACTCTGAGAAGGTAAATACGAACGAATTGTGACAACAAGGGCACCCAGTGCGTCAGGCGAAACTGGCAAGAAATAGTGTATCAAACAGCAGCATGATCAGGAGTTCAATTGACCAAGAAAATAGATTGGCATCGTTTGATGGGCTTGATACTTCAACCAATGTTTGAGCGGTTTGGCTATGAAACAGAAGTTGAGGTTGACTTATCGGGGTTGGGTCTAACTTCGGCCAGGGGTAGCCTCGGGTTTCGCCCCGAGGAACAATGTGCGCAGTATCCCCTGGGACGAAACCCAGGGCTACCATCAAAATGGCCGAACTTAGAGGCAACCCCGACTTATCGTTCAAAAAGCAGTTGATCGATTTGACGGTGGTTCGTAAGACTTCCTCTTCCCCTCAGGACACTCTTCCCGCTGAATACCTTCACCCCTTTGAACCGTTGAAGGACCATAATCTGATTTCGTTTAAATCGCACCGGGAGTCGGGCTTCCGGTCTAAGCCGGGACAGTCATATTGTAGGGTGTCGTTAGCCGCAAGGCGTAACGCACCAGAAAACATGACATCAGTTTGGTGCGTTACGCTCATTCTTCGCTAACACACCCTACGCTTGTCCCATTTTAGACCTGAAGCCGGGAGTCGTTTATCGGTGTGTCTTTAGAAGAATTATATGGTCATGCGTCCAATTATCGTAAAAAGCATCAACTGGATCAACAGCAAGTGAATCTGTATGCGCTGGTCCATCATGAACCGGTTCAACTGTTGAAATCTTTCGAGCTGTGCAGGTACCTTTTTTAAACCACGAAAAACACTAAAAACACGAAAGAAAACCTGCAAAATAGGGTTTCACGGAGGAATTCATTTATTAAAAAATCATTTCTTTCGTGTTTTTCGTGTTTTTCGTGGTTAATTTTCAAACCACCTGCACAGCTCGAAAAAGTTTGGAGATCAAGCGTATAATTTATATCAAAGTCGACTCAATCAGTGTCGTTTAGAAGAAATTGGACTCTTGTTGGAACGTATAATAACCGCAACAAAAATCGAAGAGATTTTCAATTAACTCATCCAGGTGACTCTTCAAGAATAGATGATAAGCATAAGTAGGGTGCCGCTTAAGCGAAGCGAGCGCACCACAAATAAGGGGACGGTGACTTTCTGGTGCGCTCGCTTCGCTTAAGCGGCACCCTACTTTTACCCTACCTTAAGTGGCGCGCTCGCTTCGCTTAACCCCCATGAGACAAGTCTCACAACGAAGCATGAAAGTAATTGGTAGGCCGGGATTACATGCCCGGCAAAATGAGGGGCACGTAGTCCCCTTCTACCACTTTCTTACAAAAGCGGCACCCTACCTTAAGTTTCAACTCGTTCCCAAGCTCCAGTTTGGGAACGCTTTGCTCTTTGCCTTGTAACCTTTCCTCTGCGGCTCCAGCCGCGTCTGCTTTGGGCATGGTTCAAAAATGTCCATTTTCAGGTAACAGAACGGATTGTAGCGATCTCCAGAAAAGTTCTTTCCTGGGAATGCAGGCATCTTGCCCGCAAAAGCAGGCGGGACGCCTGCGCTCCCAGCAGAAATTTATTTGGACCTCGATACTCGTTCCGATGCTTTGAAGGGGAACGAAGTAGAAAAGATGTCACCCTGATTTGAACCATGCCCTGCTTTGAAATTCCGCTTGCTCTTCGTCCAGTTTCTTGTCAGAATGGAATAAAACACCCGCTTGAAAAAACGCTTGTCTGAAAAGGGCTTATGACCGATCAAGAACTCAAAGAACTGGTTGCCAGCTTGGCAATCGCCCAAAAAGAAACCGACCGACAGCTCAAAGAAACTGACCAACAACTCAAGGAAACCAGCCGTGAGATGAAGGAAAAAACAGCGGAAACCGACCGACAACTCAAAGAAACTGACCGTGAGCTGAAGGAAAAAACAGCGGAAACCGACCGACAGCTCAAAGAAACCAGCCGTGAGCTGAAGGAAAAAACAGCGGAAACCGACCGACAGCTCAAAGAAACCGACCGACAGCTCAATGAAAAATTCGCTAAAACGGACCGTCTTGTCAAAGAATTGTCAAAAAATATCGGAGGCTTGAATAACAAGTTTGGTTCCTTCACCGAAGGAATGGCGTTTCCCTCCATCTCGAAAATCATGACAGAACGCTTTGGGATGGATACCTTTCTGACCCGTCTCCGCAAAAGAAAAGAGGGAAAGAATATGGAAGTGGACGCGGTGGCCTATACGAATGGGACGGTGAATGAGTTGTATGTGATTGAAATCAAAAGTCGTCTGGAACAACGGGATTTGGACCAAACGCTGGAGATTCTGAAAAACTTCCGGATGTTTTTTCCGGAGTTTTCCGACAAAACAATCCGGGGAATGGTTGTCTATGTGGATACCGAGTCTTCCGTGAGAGAGGACGTGCTGCAATCGGGTCTATATCTGGCCTCCATCCATGATGAAGTCTTTTCTCTTGAAACGCCCGCCAACTTTACGCCCAAAACCTTCTGATGGATCTGTCCTGGTCGTGAGACTTTCTGCCGTGTTTTCTCTTTGTGGCGCGCTCGCTTCGCTTAAGCGGCACCCTACCTTGAGTGAGTGGTGCGCTCGCTTCGCTTAAGCGGCACCCTACCTTGAGTGAGTGGTGCGCTCGCTTCGCTTAAGCGGCACCCTACCTTGAGTGAGTGGTGCGCTCGCTTCGCTTAAGCGGCACCCTACCTTGAGTGAGTGGTGCGCTCGCTTCGCTTAAGCGGCACCCTACCTTGAGTGAGTGGTGCGCTCGCTTCGCTTAAGCGGCACCCTTTCTACAAACCCGCTAAAATCCAGCGTTTATTAAATGACAAAATCTCTGAGTTTCGAGCTGTGCAGGTAGGTTGCTCTTAGCTTTTAGCCGGAGGCACTGATGTGATTTCCTACCCTTTTACGTTTACGAACGCATGTTTTTTGTGAAAAACTCAACAAAACACTTTATGGATGACAAGGCTCTTAACTTTTGCGCTGAAAGCAGATAATCACCGGCTAAGACCTAAACGCTAACACCTAATATAACGTGAGTTCTGGATACGGAAATACCTTCCAAACCCTCTTGTTTTATAGCTTGGAGGTTGTTTAAAACTTCTGTCATTGTCATTCTGAGCCATAGACGAAGAATCTTTTTCGGTGGAAAAGCCAGAGTCTTCGTTGTTATTCTCCTCAGAATGATATATGATCCTTCAAAAAGATCGGAGCTACAATTGTTCTGGTCAAGCCTTCAGAGCTTTGTGCTTATCCCGAACTCACTTAATATAGTATTCCCGATAAGTTTTTTCCTGGGAACGAGGGTATCTTGCCCTCACTGGAGGGCGATACGCCCTCCCCGAGACAGAACTTTTCTGGACATCTATAGTGTTTCAGAAAAGTATTTTGGGCTGGGAGCGCAGGCGTCCCGCCTGCTTTTGCGGGCAGGATACCCGCGCTCCCAGGAAAGACTTATCTGAAAGTCTAGATATCTACCTGCACAGGTGGAAAAGTTTTACCTTAACCGTGGATGAAGGGGAGCCTTGCTCGCCTCTTCCCCAAATTAAAGGAAACAGCATAATTATTAACGTTTTTTGGTTTTGTCGGTTTACAAAGTTGTTTAAAATTGTTAGACAATTTAGCATGAGTCATTTTGTGAATGATTTGAGATTTTGATCACGAGAATGAATAGAACCTTAAACAAATCACCCGCAATGCAGCAACTACGTTTAGTGATTCCTCACTTTTTCAGGGCACAGCAGTTCAGTAAAACACCAGCATCCGCTGCTGTGGAGATAATCGTCAATTATTATCAAAATATTAATGAAATTGAGCTGTTTCCCGCGGAATTACCTTCTTTGATTATCATTGATGAAGAGGATTATCTACAATGGGAACTCCCCGTGATTGGAGATGGCGTTATCGGTGTGATTTTGATAGAGAAAGGAAGCCATCCCTTCTCTAAACATCCGCATCCTCAATTCATCATAAACCGCATTCCTCCCAACCCTTCTCAACAACAGTGGCATTTCACCTTTGAGCAAGCGATTCAAAGTCTCCAGAATAAAATCTACACCAAAAAATTAAAAGCTGAAGTTGAAGAACAAGATTATGAATTGAATCGGTTGAATGAAATTGGGGTTGCGCTTTCTGTAGAAAAAGATTTGGATAAACTGCTGCATTTGATTGTGATCAAAGCGATGGATCTGGTTCATGCCGATGCGGGAAGTCTCTATTTGATTGAGCCTACTCCGGGGGTACCAGAAAATCCTGACGATTATTTTGCCAATAAACATTTCCGTTTTAAAGTAGCGCAGAACGAATCCAGGAATGTCCCTTTTCGTTCTTTTGCCTTGGAAATCTCAAAACAGTCCATTTACGGTTATGTTGCCCTTACCCGTAAGCCTTTAATTATTGGTGACGCCTATTACATTGATGAAGACAAGGAGTATAGCTGGGCGGGTGCAGAATTTGATAAAAGCATCAAATATCGTACAAAATCCATGTTAACCGTCCCGATGGTGAACCATGAGGATGTGATCATTGGTGTCATTCAGTTGATAAACTTTAAAAATAAAAAAACGGAGAAGTTAGGGACGCCCGAAGAAATTTTAGGTCAAGTGGGATACTTTACGGAAAAACATAGCAGGGCCGTCGAGTCCATTGCCTCTCAAGCGGCAGTCGCCCTCCAAAACGCGAGACTCCTGGAGTCAATACAGATTCTTTTCGATGGGTTCATTAACGCCAGTGTCAAAGCGATTGAATCCCGAGACCCTACCACTTCCGGACATTCGAGTCGGGTGGCAACGCTGACTGTCGCCTTGGCGGAGACCATCAACCGGATCCCGAATGGAACCTTTAAAGATTTGTTTTTTACCCAGGATCAATTGCATGAAATTCGCTATGCCTCGCTTCTGCATGATTTTGGCAAGATCGGAGTTCAGGAAAAAGTGTTGCTAAAATCGAAAAAATTGTATCCTGAACAAGAACAGGTGCTGATGGACCGGTTCCGGTTAATGCGCCAATCGCTTGAATTAAAAACATATAAAGGTCAGATCGATTATTTTCTGGAAAAATCAAGGGAGGAGTTTCTTGCTTATAGGCAAGTATCCTCAAAGGAATTACAGGAACAACTGGAGGCCTTTGATGATTATTTGAAATTTATTGTTCGCTGTAACGAACCTACGGTTCTGTCTCAAGGTGGGTTTGATCGGTTACGGGAAATTGCCAAATATGAGTTTTTACATCCTTCACACGTCAAAATTCCGTTGATTACCGAAGAAGAATTGGATTCTTTGTCGGTTCCGAAAGGCTCTTTAAATTCTCAAGACCGTCGTGAAATTGAATCCCATGTGACTCATACTTATAAATTTCTGTCAATGATTCCATGGACAAAAGCTTTATCGGAAGTTCCTGATATTGCCCATGCTCACCATGAAAAATTAGACGGAAGCGGATATCCCTTAGGCTTGAATGCCAAACAGATTCCCGTACAATCCAAAATGATGACCATTTCCGATATTTATGATGCGTTGGCGGCCTCTGACCGTCCTTACAAACGTGCGATGCCCGTGGATCGCGCGTTAAAAATTCTGGAATATGAGGCAAAAGATAATCATATTGATCGACAGTTGCTGGATATCTTCATTGAGGCAAAGCTCTTTGAATTGGTGACTCGTCCCATGTAATTTTTAAATTAGCGCACTTCGTGCGGACTTTTCCGACTCGTTCCCAAGTTCCAGCTTGGGAACTAAAAAAAAAGGCCTGTACCTTATTAAATTTAGTCTTTATTATTATTCATTGTTCGCTAGAATACAAACCATGAAACTTTCTGCGGATTGAATGTTGCATCTTTGAGAATGCAAAAGGGCCTTTCGCTGATAGGAAGCGGGCGCTGAGAATCCTCTTGGTAGGGCCCCCGCTGATTTTCAGAGAGAACCGTCATTAAAAATTACTTGGTATCTGATCAAAAAGAGGAAAGGTTATGGATATTAGTGCATCTCGATTTCAAGAACAAGATGAAGATACTCGCTGGAAATTGAACACGCCCATTCAGATTTATATTCGGGAAGATTTACCTCACCTTGCGGGGCACACCCGGGATATGTCTCTGAGCGGAATTAATATTGAGGTCGGAGTCAAGCTTCCCTTAAAAGCAACAATTACCTTGGAAATATTTTTTCAAAGAGATGATGTCTTTGAGTTCATTGACCAGGAAGCCCTGAAAATTAAAGGCATTGTCATGTGGCGGAAGCCCCTCTCTGATGAGGAGTATGACGTGTGGGATACGGGGTTGCGGTTTCTTGAACTTACGGAAAAACAACGATCGACCATTCTGGAAGAAGTCGAAACCATGGAAATGTTATAAGGGCATGTTGCGTCCTCAGTTTTCTTTACTCAAGGTGTTAGAAAAACAAGCCCCTCTTTTAGGTGATGGTTCCGTCGCCTTTCTGCTCTCCAACTCGGGCCAGCCTTTGGACGCTCCAGGATTTCTGGCAAATCTCTCGCATCCCGAAAAAGTCCAAAGTTTTCACCAGGCTTATCTTCAAAGTGGTGCCGCCATCTTACGAACCAATACAGCAGGGGCTCATCGTGTGAACCTTGAGGCTCTCACGCTTCTTGACCGTTGTGAAGCAATCAACAATTTAGGGGTGGCGCTCCTTCGTGAAAGTGTAGGAGACCAACACATCACTGCGGGCCATATCACCGCAATCCATTCGACGAAACTACTGCGTGAGACACGCGAAAAAGCCTATGCGGAGCAGGCGATCTATCTTTCTGATACAGGAGCGAAGGTGTTGGTTTTGAGTGATTTTGCTGAGGCAGAGGAATTAAAAACTGCCTAATTTCGTCCAAAATTTGAGCTTTCCATGTAGGGGGTAACGGTTCCAGCGGTTGTAAGGCAGTCAGCGGAATCCTGATTTTAAAACGCAGTAACGTTACTTAACTCTTCGCGTTTTTTAAAATTTTATTTTGTTCCTTCAAAACCTGATTTTTGTTCTCTTCTTTCAGGTGCCCTAACGCAATTAAAATGTCACCAATCATACTCCTGGAGAGTCTTTGAGTTTCCAAGACTCTGGCCAGTTGTTCTTCGGTAACATAACTCTCTTTCAATAACGCCTCCCCAAATTTGACAGCAAACAGACGATAACTATCACTCTCCAAGACGGTGTCACGAAGTTTCGGCGTAATATAATTTTGCTCCACCAAAAGTTCCCCGATGAATCTATCCGCATTCTTTTGAAGGTCAAGCGCTTCTTGTAACTGCGTCGTTGTGATGTAATGCGCTCTGACCAACAGTTCTCCGAACTTGTGAGTTAAGGCCTGTGTTTTCCTAAGCAGTTTTTCCAGCACTTCCATATCATTATAGGCAAACATCATATTGAGTAAGCCCTCAATATTGCTGGTTTGCGCACGGAGGTTGGCGTTGACAAAAATAAAAAACTTATGGTCAGTGCCTTTAAGTTGGTGGTAGGGAAGGGGGTATTCAGTAAACAGGACTTCAGGGGCTTCATATTGAACATGAAAATCAATAACATTATCAAAAGCAGAACCCACCGCATGAATGATGATATTCCCCACTTCTTGAATAGCCTCTGTTTCTACAGCACCAAACTCTTGTTTCGGAAGATTCGCTTCCAGCAGTTGATCCACCAGTGTCTTCCCTTCGACCAAAGGCAGAGATAAACTTCCTAATCCACTAATATCTCCAAGGATACGCTGAACGACACAGACATAACGCCCTTTAAGGCCTTGCGCGAATTTTTCGAAACTATCAGGTGTGAAAAAATAGAGTTGGGGGATTTCCATCTCAATGAGTTGATCCAGCATCTCTGATAGGGCTGAGGTCGCATAACCTACGCCGATATGAAAAACCTCGGTTAACATATCGGTCAGTTCTGCTGAGGGGGTTGAAACCTCCATAGTCTCCTTTATTCTGAGAGTTTTTTTACTTTGTCTTTGAGATCACCCATCGTGTCTTTGACATCATCCGCCTTATCTTTAACCTGATCGACTACGTCACGAACTTTATCCATTGAATCTTCGGTTAAGTCTTTTGTCTTCTCTAACATTTTTTGACCTTTGTCGAGTGTTTTTTTAATATCTGAGCGCTCCTCTGGCTTAAATAACCATAATCCAGCTATTCCAATAATGGCGGCAATTGCGAGTAAAATTAGCTTTTTCATGAGGCTTCCTTTCTTTCATAGTACCTTAGAAGTTAAATTCTGCTCAGAAATGCAAAAAAAATATTTAGCCACAGAAGACACAGCGGATTTTTAAAAATTTTTCTCTGAGCCTCTGTGTCTCTGTGGCAATTTTTTTTTTTGGTTCTGGCTCTACCAGCTTAGGGTGATGAGATCTAATGTGAAAAAAAAATTATTCTGAGATATGAAAACCTATCGTTTTTGAGGTAATACTTTTAGCTAATAAACTTTGAAAAGCCGTTTCGTAAAACTCCTTTGCTTGTACAAACACGAATTCACACAGTTCATTCAATTTTTCTTCATTCATTTTATCAGGAATTTTTGCTTCAACAGGAGGTTTAAGATTGATACGAATCAAAAAATTCCTGGCCTTCAACGTCGGTTTTTTGATCAGGATTTGAAACCATACCTTGCCTTTCTGTTTGGGGTCATCCTGTTGAGGAAGTTCCAAAACCATCGCGATGTGCCAGTATCCATCTTCACCGCCGAATTGCATGATCGGGTGGGCCTGCGGGCCCAGTTTGATGAATTTTTCGTTGCCATTATCAATGGAACGAAACATCAACGCGTCTTGATCACACTCCAGGTAGGCCAGCAGTTGATATCGAAATTTATCTAGCAATCGAGCACATTCGATATGATAGTTCTTGGTGTTTTCCAAGTACGTGTTATAGGCATCTTTTAATTCATTAAATCGATTCATTCGGACCCTCTGTTTATTTCATCTTTCGCTTATTATAGCTGTCCAGAAAAGTTTTGTCCCGGGAATGAGGGCATCTTGCCCTCATCGGAGGGCGGGACGCCCTCGTTCCCAGGACAAAACTTTCCTTGAACACTATACCTATCGAGTTGCCAGAAAGACAACATCAATTTCTTCTATCCCCGTTTCTTCAATCATAATGCGAGGATTAAACAACGATTGTTCAAGGATGTTATTAAGGTTTAACTCTTCAAAGCCAATTTGTCCAGTATCTATTTGAGAATAAGAAAGTCCATTTTTCACCAAATCCTGCATGAACGCGGACTGAGTTCCCATAAACTGGAGATCTTTTTTCGCGCGCTCATCGAATTCGTCTTTATACTTGATGACCAAGTTTTGGTCTAAGTCTTATAACTTGATGATCAAGTTTTTTGAATTTGAATGATTTTCAGAAGTGATATAGATCTCGACTTTGAACAATTTGCTCAATATTACTCCTGAATAAAATCAGAGACTTATAAAGTCGTATTAGAATTAATGATAGGTTTGGCCTGAAAAACGGGAAATAATAACCTTGCATTAATTCATTCATAA
>JBBCAX010000147.1:0-37240 GCA_051382335.1 Deltaproteobacteria bacterium TL4 | reverse complement strand
TCGTATTAGAATTAATGATAGGTTTGGCCTGAAAAACGGGAAATAATAACCTTGCATTAATTCATTCATAAAATAAAACCACTGATATTATTGAATAATTAAAACTAAAACCATGAATCAAATGTTCAAAGTCCAGTCTTTTAATAACAGTAGTTTTTTAGTGTTTTCTTTCCCACTTTCCCTATAATCTGGTTTGTTGCCTTCGTGATGATAATATTTTTGTTTTCGCCATAAGGCAGTTATGGATCATCAAATTAAAGACAGGCTCGGGTTCCCTCCAGAGAAATCAACGCCTTCGGACGAAACACAGGGCTGCCGGGAATTGATCAACAACGAACTTATTTTAATGAACGTCTATAGACGAGAAAATATGGAAGACCTTGATGAAGATTATGTTCAAAAGAAAAGTAAATCACAAAAAAAACGAGAGATGAAAGAGTTGCAAAAAATTGCAGAGCATCTTGCCGAACAATCGAACTCAATATTAAAACAAACGGATCTTTCTGCGTCCATAAAACAAGAAATTGAATCCGCGCGTTCTCTTAAAAAAATGGCCTATCGTCGGCAGATACGATACATTGGAGCCCTTTTGAAAGAGTACGAGTCTGAGAGTGGACAAAGCGTCCAAGAAGGCCTGGGGCAGGAGACCCCTGGTAAATCAGAACGTTTTCAACTGTTAGAACACTGGTGGAAAAAATTACTGGAAGGAGCCCCCTCCATTCTTGATGAAATTCTGGGTAATTATCCTGAAATCGATATTCAGAAAATTCGTCACTTGGTGCGAAATTCACAAAAAGAAGAAAAAGAAAATAAGCCGTCTAAGTCTCCGAAAGTCTTGCTGCGTTACCTTCAAGACTTCACAGGAAGCCGGTGATTCCATTAATCGTTGAGCGATGAAACCTCACTGGGGAGGATCCGGATTTCCGCTTTATTTTTTTTGAAATTTAGCTACGAACCAACCTCCTTTTTGGCGTTTATTCAGGGCAGGAAGTTGAAAACGGGCTTTGCGTATTGCATATCTTGACGCGATACTTCGGGCAAAGAATATCAAAAAGAGCGTCACCGCGAACATTCCCAATTCAGTCAGGCTGTTTTGATAGACTGAAAAGAAATATTCTTTGAACCTGAACCAGATTTCCGCAACAAATAAAGACATAATTCCATAAACTCCACTCTTTAAAGGCTACCGACTTAACGGGACAGTCAATTTTCTTAATCGAAATCTTAATTTCTTAAGGTAATGAGGGCTTGGGTCTAACTTCAGCCAAGGGTAGCCTCGGGTTTCGCCCCGAGGAACAATGTGTGCGGTATCCCCTGTGACGAAACCCAGGGCTACCATCAAAATGGCCGAACTTACGACCAAGCCCCACGGGTCGTTAATTTTTTAAATAAAAATCAGTTGATCGTGATTTTTCTCGGTTTACTCTTTTCCGCTTTGGGAATGGTCACCTTAAGTACACCGTCCTTTAACTCAGCCTGGATCTCTTCTTCATTGACTTCATTCGGCAATCTAAATTGACGCTGAAAAGTGCCATGCACACGCTCGGTACTGTTGAATTCTTTCTTTTCTACGTTCCGTTCCCCTTTAATGCTCAAGACACCATCCTCGATAGATATCTTGATATCCTCCTTCTTGACTCCTGGAACATCCGCATACAAATGAATTGCGTCTTCCGCGTCTTGAACATCCACGCTCATTCGGTAGGAGTTCAATGAAAAATTGTCTGAACTCAGATCTCCAAAAATGTTCTCAAAAAGAGAATGTACGGGATAATAGCGGTGGGTTGGACAAATGCTTAATGATTTCATCATGACCTCTTTGTTTAATCGGTTATTGTGAATGATTTATGATTATGTTAGCACTCATTATAATAGAGTGCTAACACGATGTCAAGGAAAATATTATTTCCCCCCTTTTAGTTTTTGATAACTCTTTCCGTCCCATTTAATGAGCTGATCTTGTTTAATAGTGAGTTTTGAGATAAAAATCACATTATGCGGCACTTTGAGGCTTAAGCACATTTTGTGAAAGACAAGTTCTGGGGGTAAACCGGTTGTATCGTTAATAAATGGAGGCGGATATGAAAAAAATTCTTGGAATTATTGGCTCACCACGAAAGTCAGGAAACTGTGAAACAATGGTCAAAGCCATCAGTCGTAACATTCAAGAGGAGCATGAACTTCGGTTAATTCGATTACAAGATTTCAACATCAAATCCTGTAATGCCTGTTATAACTGTTTATTTCAAGAATCCTGTCTGTTGAAAGATGACTTCTACACTGTTTTAGATCAGATCAAAGAAGCGGATGCCCTAATTATTGCGGCACCCGCGTATCTATTTGGAGCCAATGCCAGCATTAAAAATTTTCTGGACCGCGGATTAGCGTTATTTAAGCATAGAGACCAGATATGGGAAAAACCAGCAGTTGCCGTTGCAATAGCGGGAATGGAAGGCAAGGAAGGAAGAACGCTACTTGATTTGGAAGGGTTTCTCATGGGGTTAGGAACAACCATGATGAAAAGTGGGATTATCTTTGCGGCATTACCAGGTGAAGTGATGTTGAATGAAAAGATTAAACAAATTGCCAAAGATTACGCGGAGGCTTTATTTGCAGATGAACCCGAAAGAAAAGAGGTCTGCTGTCCATTATGTGGAGGACAAAGTTTCCGTTTTTCGGGAGGAGATAGGGTATTGTGTCTGCTGTGCAGTAATCGTGGCCGAATTGAGATAAAATCGGGAGTTCCGAAATTTCAAATGGAGGCAGGAAACGATATTGTGCTGTCTCATCATGCGGTTGAGGAACATGGCAAATGGTTAATGGGGATGAAATCCCGCTTCCTCACGGTCAAGGATCAGCTAAAGGAAATTCGAGATGAGTATAAAAATGATGGCGTCTGGATAAAACCATCAAAAAAGAAAGAGGATACCCTTATGGAAACAACCTGAGACACCTCCTAACAAGTCTCTATTTTTGAAAGATGTCTACTTATCAACGGGCGCATCTAAAGACATAGGGAGTCTTATTTTGGAAAGATGTCTATTGTTAAAAAAGAGCTAACTGTAAATTTTCCTGTGATGACGTGTTGATGAGGGCTAGAACAAGTGCGATCATGCTGATCCAAACTAGCTATTCGTATGAAGGACGTCAACAGTAGCGTTGTGATGCAACTTGATTTTGGAGAAACAGATGGATACAAAGTGTATTGGAAGTCGGGTTCAGTTGAGCGAATCGAACACACACCCAAAGCCTGCTGTTAACCTAATTTTTTAGTATAAGATTTAAGAGAGAGCCTCCCTATGAATGCTTCAAAAATTATTCAGGTACGTAACGTTGATATCGCAAACCATCTTCCCTTTATTGTGCTTGGCGGCATGAATGTTCTGGAGTCGCGGGACTTGGCCTTTTGGGTGGCAGAGGAATTTTGCAAAGTTACAGCAGAGCTTGAAATTCCTTATGTGTTTAAAGCGTCCTTTGATAAAGCGAATCGCTCTTCCATTGATTCTTTTCGGGGCCCCGGATTAGAGGCTGGGTTAAAAATTCTAGAGGAAATTAAAAGAACCTTTAACGTCCCCATCATCACAGATGTTCATGAACCTTTTCAAGCAAAACCCGCCGCGGAAGTCGCCGATATTTTACAACTCCCCGCGTTTTTATCCAGACAAACAGATTTAGTGGTTGCCATGGCAGAAACCCAAGCGGCCATTAATATTAAAAAAGCACAGTTTCTCACGCCTCTGGATATGAAACATATCTTGAAAAAATGTGAACAAGCCGGGAATGACAAGCTGATGCTTTGTGAGCGAGGAAGCAGTTTTGGTTATAATAATCTGGTGGTCGATATGCTGGGTTTTCCCCTGATGAAATCCTTTGGATACCCTGTCTTTTTTGATGTCACCCATTCTTTACAACAACCGGGAGGGCTGGGTCATGCCGCAGGCGGACGCCGACAATGGGTGCGAGAACTCGCGTTGGCAGGAATGTCACAAGGACTTGCGGGATTGTTTTTAGAAGCGCACCCCAACCCTGAAAACGCCAAATGTGATGGCCCCTCCGCTTTACCTTTGGATCAACTCAAACCCTTTTTAACACAACTCAAAGCCTTGGACGAATTGGTCAAATCATTGGAACCGCTGACAATCACTTAAAAAGTTTATGGAATTCCGTTAACTCCTCAGCCACAGAATTCCGTTGGAGTACTTCGGATCGGTCAGGTTTTGCGCAATACTTTGAGTCCTGAAGTTCAGGAATCCATAAATTTTTATCTGTATAACGAATCCGTTGAACCCGAAAAACAGTTTATCTACCAGATTATCACGGGAACACACACCGATTAGATCCGGTGCTCCTCAAAGAAAAAATAGAGTCCGAGTTTCATCATACCCTTTCTTTTGAAGTGGGAGGTCGTTCCTGGAAACTATTGCTAACACCTTCTTCCTCTTATTTGGCTTCTCACCAGCATTTACAGTTTTGGATGGTTCTTGCCGGGGGACTTCTATGCAGTCTGCTCACCATGCTTTATTTCAGTAAAAGCTTCCGTCACACCATGAAGTTGGAAAAAGAAATCCATGAGCGTCAGCAGGCTGAGAATGAATTACAACAATATAAGGAACACTTGGAAGATCAGGTTGAGAAGCGAACACACGATCTGGATGAGCGGATGAAAGAACTGAATTCTCTTTATGGCGATCTGAAAAAAGCCAAAGAAGAGGCCGAATCTTTCTAAGATTCCCAAACAGGCGCACGTTTTTGCGCAAAAGCCAAAAGCCCTTCCTGGGCGTCCTTGGATTGAATGGTTTTACCAAGCATATTCATCAAATAAGGAATGGCCTCATCAAAAGCCATCAACTCCTGCTGATAAAAAGCTTCCAACCCCAATCTCATTGTCGAGGGAGCCAAATTCGTAAGTTCCTTAGCCAATTGGGCTACGGTTTCATCCAGTTGGTCTTGAGGCACAGACGCATTGATTAATCCATATTGTTTTGCGGTTTGAGTGTCTATTTTATAACCTCGCATAATGAAATCCAGTGCAATTCGACGAGGCATCACCCGAAACAGTCCTGCCATCACCATAAAAGGCCAAAGACCCCGTTTGATTTCAGGGGCACTGAACGTCACCTGCTCGGCTGCAATAACATGGGTCGCGTTACAAATAAACATCAGGGCTCCTGCCATGACATCACCATGGGCTTTGATGATGACAGGTTTGCACACTTGACGCATACGCAAAACAATTTCTGACATTTCTCCTTGTTTTGGAACCGTACTTTGGCTGGGGCTTGAACTCCCTGTCCTCATTGAGGTTAAATCCCCTCCTGAACAAAAATGATCTCCTGTCGCGGCAATGACAATGACTCGGATTCCTCTCTCCCGTGTCGCGAGATCGAACGCATAAATCAACTCATTTGTCATCACCGCATTAATCGCGTTTTTCTTTTCAGGACGATTCAAGGTCAGCGTCATGATATGATTGCTGACCTCTACCTTTACGGCCTCGAAAACCAAACCATCAAATGAGACGGTTTCATTATTTTCACTCATAACGTTCCTTTCATTGTTCTTTATTCATCAGACTTGATGACCTTGTATGAAAATCCTCTCAAAGTCTGGTTATTCAGAGTCACGTTTATTCCCGCTTGCTCAACGTAAAAGTTTACGCTCCGTAAAGGTCAAAAGTTTCGTTTGTGTTATTGACGCTCTTCTGAGTTCTTGTATTGGAGAAAGAAATTTTGGCGCAGGAGGCGCATCTGGTTGCGCTGACGGTTTGGAATCAGATGCCGATTGCTGCTCTTTTTTTATTGAAAATTTATCAGTTTTGGGTGTCACTTTCAGTTGCTGGGGCCTATCCAACCTTGCGCGTGAAGTTACGGGAATAGGCTTCCACGAATAACTCTCTTGGCCTTCCGCGAGTCTCCAGGTTTTGCTATCCGTTTGTCTGTTAAATTCTCCCTCAATCCATTTCTTTGCTTTTCGCATTGAGTCAAATTCAATAGGTTCTCGAATCACAATGCCTCTCAAAAGATAATACTGAAACTTGAAACAGACAATCCATATAAAAAACAACACCCCCCCTTTTCTCTGTATGCGATATCTCTGACCATCCGTAATAATTCGATACTTTAGCTGAAACATTATGCCTCCTACCTGTGTAAATAATACATCACCCATTGAACACGATAATTTTACTTAGTTGGTGTTTAAAAATATTACAAGGTTTTTTTAAAATTTAAATATTTTTTATAATTATAATTTAGTCAATAATTTCAGCATATTGAATTTTAAGGCTACTTATTTTAAGTAATAATTTCAATAGATTATAATAGAAATAGGGCTATTATGAATAATTATTTTAAAACAGTGGCTACAAAAGGGTTTTCAATCAGAGTTTTGGAACGAGGATTTAAGGGCTTTCCTCTGCTTTTCTGGGGATTTTGATCACTCTGCGACGCAAAGCAGCAACGTCCGTGTTTCCGTGTAAATCATGGGAATGAGCCTAACTTGCCAGCAAGGCTTCGTTGGCTCAAAAGAGCGGAGACTCCCGGGGAGTCATCACCCCAAGCATTATAACGGTGAAAGGCCTAAACTTCTCCAAGTCTGGGAATCAATTCCGCGAAATTACAAGGATGATGTCTTCGATCCAATTGATGGACCAAAATTTGATTCCATCCTGTTTTACAAGCACCTGTGGAGCCTGGGAGACAAAAAAGGTAGGTCTTGTTCGCGACACCGGCAATCGCGCGGGATTGTATTGCGGACGTTTTGATTTCCTGAAAAGAGAGGGCACGGAATAACTCACCAAAGCCTTCGATGTGTTTATCTAAAAGTGGACCAATCGCTTCAGGTGTATTATCCCTCCCCGTAACGCCTGTTCCTCCTGTCGAAAGTATGACCTCAACCTTGGGATCTGCAATCCAGCGAGAGACGATTTCCCGAATTTTATAGAGATCATCAGGAACGATTGCTTTTTCGACTAAGTGATGTCCTGCCTCAGTTAAAAAATCGACTAACATTTGACCCGATTTATCAGTTTCCTCGGTACGTGAGTCAGAAACTGTCATCACAGCAATATTGAGTGGATAGAATGTGTTTTCCTTGGACATAGCACCGATACCTGAGTGTTTGGTTGGTAAAAGAAGAAGGTTTTCTTACAGTAAGGTGGAGGCAACTTAATAAAAATAAAAAAAATACTCAAGAAAATTGAAGGCATGCCGATAAGAAAGAAAAGCACAGTTGATAAACCCTTGATAAACATTCAATACACACTTCATTCAAAAGAGGCATTATGAAAGCTAACAATTATAAATTTTCTACAGAACGATACATGATTCGATCCAAATCATTTCACAGATTAAATCCTGAAGAAGTGATGATCCGAATCGGATGTTAAGGTTTCCTTCCCCTCGCAGGCTGTGCTCTCCCCCAATCATGGCGCGGCCTGCGAGTTTTTAAAGACCTCGTTACGCCTTTAAGTCAAACTTCTCAAGTTCTTAGGGAACTTCCTAATGCAAATCAACCAGTTTATGTATGATCGCGCTGCGGATGAGCATCGCAATATCACTCACATCGAGTTTCTGCATCAAATTTCTTCGGTGGGCTTCAACCGTTCGAGGACTGATATTCAGATCATAGCCGATTTCTTTGGTTGTGGCGCCATCGACCATCATTTGAAGAATTTCCTTTTCTCGGGGTGTGAGAGAGCAAGACAACATTTGTTGTGCTTCTTCCAACTGTTTTTCCATTTGCTTTCGCTGAGTAATATCCTTAAGGGTTAAAACCGCTCCAATAATTTTTTCTCCATCCCTCATCGGTGCCACACCGACATCTATTGGAATCTCCTGATGTTCTTTCGATAACAACGTAACTACCTGATCCACCAGACAACTAATGGTTTCTCCCTGGAGCGCTCTTTGAGTCATTTCCTCAAAAAGAGGAGTGGGAAAGGCTTCTTTTGTTTGAATCAAGGGAAAGATGGGCATCCCATTCGATTCTTGCAGAGACCAACCTGTCAATGCCTGGGCAATGGAACTCATATAAGTAATTCTTTTTAAGGTATCAACGGTTATAACCGCATCACCGATATTATTCAAAATGGAGGTCAGCCATTGTTCACTTTTTTTCACTTTTTGATCAATGCGATATTTATAAAGTGAAATTTCAATGGTGCTGTGGAGTTCCCGCTCCTTAAAAGGCTTGATGATATAGCCAAAAGGTTCGGTGACTTTCGCTCTTTGTAAGGTGCTTTCATCAGAATAGGCTGTTAGAAAAACAATCGGGATATCGTGAGTTTTATGGATAATTTCTGCGGCTTCGACACCATCCATCGAACCTTCCAGCATGATATCCATCAAGATCAGGTTTGGCTTTAATTGATCGGTACTATTTATAGCGTCCTCACCTGAATTAACCAAGTCCACCACTTCATACCCCAAGTTTTCCAACTTATTTTTAAGACTCTCGGCCACAATATATTCATCTTCGACAATTAATATTTTTGAAGGTTTCATAGTCATCCCTTTGCTTATTCGACTTCGATCATAACGTCAGTCACTTTAGAACAATAGTCAGAGAGTCACTCTTATAGTAAAAGTCGTATTCTTATTGCAATCTAATTCCACAAATCCTTTGATTTATTTGATGGATAGGATCTTGTTTCCAGCTACTTTCAATACCTTCGCTAATTATGATTTTTTAGCAGAACGGGCCACTGAACGGAATCGAAGGGGATTGCAAGTCACGGAAATCATAGGCTTCAACTTCGCTCAGCCTCCCGCCAACAGGCCATCTCATCTGAGCTTGATTCAGGCTGACGATTAAAAAAATTTAGTGTTGCGGTTCAGCGGATTATCTGTTTCTGGAAAGAATCATGCGGAGTGGAGTTCCAGAGGATGGATCAGTTCATTTATACGAGCTTGAATCGCTTTTTGAACCGAAAGATAGCCTGTCAGAATTCCATCTTCATAATTGAAGTAAAAATCATAATAGAGATCTGGGAAATCTTGAGGATTACGAATGTCTTCAGGAGTAGCACCGGGTACAATCTCCCTTGCAATTTTGAGAACTTTTTTCTTTTGAAATTCAATCATTTCTTCCACGGTTGCTTCAATAGCTTTTTTAAATTCATTCATAACGCTTTTCTACTCTTCAGTTTTTAGCCAGGATCTTAATTTAAGAATAATCTTCGTTCGAATTTGAGAAACACGAGATTCAGTAATTCCCAGGATTTCTCCGATTTCTTTTAGGTTCAATTCTTCTTCATAGTATAAGGACAGGATCAGTTGTTCCTGTTCTGCTAATTTTTCAATAGCCTGAGCGACTTCAAGCCGGGATTGACTGAGTGTTAATTTCGTAAAGGGGTCCTCAACATTAGGATCGGCGATGATTTCCAAGATATCCTGAGCATCTTCACCCCCCCCAAAATCTTCAAAAGACATGATGGAAAGAGGTCTGGCTTTGGCTAAAAACTCATGGTATTCCGGCAAGGACATATCCAAATATTTCGCGACTTCCCGGTCACTGGGTTCTCTTTGCAATTTTGCGGTTAATTGATGGTGTGCCTCCTCAAGGGTTGAAACGGCACTGCGTACCGATCGTGGAATCCAATCCATGGCTCTGAGTTCATCCAAAATGGCACCTCGTATTCTGAACTCGGCATACGTTTTAAACTGAACGTCTTTTGACGGCTCAAATTTGTCCACCGCATCTAAAAGTCCTAACATCCCTGCCTGATACAGTTCTTCCTTTTCGATAGAAGGTGGAAAACGCGCAGCCATGTGGGAGACAATGCGTTTAATCAATGGCGCGTGTTCCAGAACCATCTCCTCTCTTTTGTCTTTTTTGGCCTGTTGTGCATAGGGATTAGGTTTCACACTTCTCCGTAACATGAAGGATTAGTCAAATTTATTTCTTTTTTTTCCACTGCAAAAAACGGTCCCAAAATGGTAAAGAATCGTTTTGAAGTGATTCAAGGGGAGGCAGAAATTTTGATGATTGTTCAATGTTTTTTGCCAGGTTATAAAAACATTTGCTTGCAGGCGACTTCGGAAATACACCCAGTAGCGGCTTTTGTAAACGAACGGCTTTAACCAGGTTCGGGTCTTTTAGAATATAGCCTGCGTAGCCTAATTGAGTTTCGAGAAAATCATGACTTACTTTTTGCAGACGATCATAGACTGATTGGGCTTCAGCCGGAGAGTCCACCGCATTGGCAATGAGTTGAAACTTCCGGACATTGTACTTGGTGACCAGCACTTTAACGAGGGAATAGACATCCGTCATTGAGGTAGGTTCAGGCGTTGCGACTAACAAAACGTCATTGGCGGTCGCATTAAAGCGCAAAACATTGGAGGCAATCCCCGCACCCGTGTCAATGAGTAAATAGTCCAAAGTATGTTCGATCTCGCCCAGTTTTCTGAATAACTTGACCTGCTCATCCCTGTTTAATTCAGCAAGGTCACTCATCCCTGAACTGGAGGGTAAGACACGAAAATTTCCCGGAGCCTCAAGAATGATATCATTGATGTTCTTTTCTCCTGATAACACATGCTCAATCGTATATTCCGGAGTCAGATTGAGTAACACATCCACATTAGCAAGCCCCAGATCCGCGTCAAATAATAAAACGCTCCTCCCCATTGAAGCCAAAGCACAGGCTAAATTAATAGCAATATTGGTTTTTCCTACTCCGCCCTTCCCACTGGTAATACTCAGCACCCGAACATGTTGACGTTGTTTATTAGGAGATTTTCCACTACTGACAATACGACGGAGTGTACTTGCTTGATCCATTTTAGATGACTCCTTAATTATTCAAGAGTTATTGTTTTTCCGCTGTTAGCTCTTGAGAAACAACCATTGAAAATTCACACTATATTTTTTGAACCGAGTTTCCACGATCGCTCATCAACAGTGAAGTTGACTGATCGCAGAGAACTGAAGACTTATGAGTTAATTACCAGAGATATTTAATAACAAATCCACCAATCTTTCTTTGGAAGCAATTTCAATATCTTCGGGGACATTTTGCCCTGTCGCCAAAAAAGAAATCGGTTTTTTAAACCGAATCGAGTGGTTAAAGAGACAACCATACGTTGAACTTTCGTCCAACTTTGTAAAAATAACACTGCTGAGCGGAATAGCCCCAAATTTTCGTGTGATTTCACTCAACTCATTATCTTTGGTGGTTGCACTTAAAACAAGTATATTTTCGATACGTCCGCGCTCATCAAACATTTCCCGAAGTTCATACATCTGCGCTTCATCTCTTTGAGATCGCCCTCCAGTATCAATGACGATGACATCATAGTCAACATATCCTGCAATCGTTCGATCCAGTTCGGCTTTTCCCGAAACGACAGACAAAGGCGCATTAATGATTTTGGCATACGTTCTGAGTTGTTCTATAGCACCAATACGGTAGGTATCCATCGTTACCATGGCCACCTTCCGTTTATGATTGATGATTTGTTCGGACGCGATTTTGGCTACAGTCGTCGTTTTGCCAACACCGGTAGGTCCCACAAGGGACACAATTCTTTGACGAGATTTAATGTCTTCAATGCCATTGGTGGTTTTAATAATTTTCATCAACATTCGGGCAATGAAAATTTTTACATAGGAAAAATTCAGCAACTCTTCCTGTGGAATATTTTTTTGGCATTCCTGCACCAAACGTGTCGCAAACTTTTCTTCCAAGCCGTTGAACGTCATTTGTTGATGCAACACCAATAAATTTTCAGGCCAATCACTGTCTTTCATTCTGCCGGATTTGGCGGACATGGCTTGCAGCATCGCCCTCATCTCAGTAATTTCGTGCTTCAGTTGCGCAATCGCCTGACTTTCCCGGAGGGGGGACTGTTTTCCCAAGCCTTGGACTAACTCTCTCAACTCATGCAATTCCTGTTGTAGAGGCAGGAGCATCAAGCGGTTATCATCAGGATTTCTGACAGGACGAGTCGGTGGTATCACGGAGGGGGGAGCATTTGTTGGACCATAGGCCGGTACGTTTGGTTTGGGTGCGAGAGGCTGTTCTTTGGGACGAACACTTTTTTTATCATCCCGTGCCGCTGTTACTTCCAGCATGGTTTTGCCAAACATTCCAAAAGCCCCTTTGCCTTCTTTAACTTGACGGGTCGAGACAATGATCGCATCAGGCCCTAAGTCTTTCTTGATCTGCTGGAGTGCTTCCTGGATGTTATTAACGCGGTAACGCTTCAAGTTCATTGTGCGATTCAGTGTATGATTAATATTAATGCAGCGTTAGGATTACTCCACAACTCCAAGGCATTCAATCCGAACATCTGGAGAAACTTCATTGTGCGAAAGAACAACGAGGTTAGGAATAAACCGTTCCGTCAGTTTCTTCATATGGGGCCGAATCAGTGGGGAACAAAGCAGAATAGGTTGAAAGTTCTGAACGGTAAAGAGCTCAATTTGCGCTTCAATACCATTAATCACCGCTTGCGCGGTATCAGGTTCCAACCCTAAGTAGGTGCCATGCCCTGTATCTTGAATGGCTGAGGCGATTTGATTTTCGATGTCTTGACTCATCGTAATCAGAGGCAACACCCCCTCAGGCGTTTGATAGTGCCTTGTGATGGTACGTGCCATCGACTGGCGGACATACTCTGTGAGTAAGTCCGGGTCTTTGGTCATCGTTGACATATCAGCCATAGTTTCCAAGATCGAATGCAAGTCACGAATAGATATATGTTCCCGCAATAGATTCTGCAATATTTTCTGTACTCCTCCTAAGCTCAGCAAGTTTGGTACCAATTCCTCAACAACTTTAGGTTCTGATTTTGCGAAGTTGTCCAACAGGCGCTGAACTTCCTGGCGTCCTATGAATTCATAGCCCTGATTTTTAATCACTTCGGTAATATGCGTTGCCAAAACAGTGGGGATATCAACAACCGTATATCCGGCAAATTGGGCACGTTCTTCGTCTTCCGCGCCGATCCAAAGCGCAGGCAGTCCAAAGGCAGGTTCTACCGTATCAATCCCAGAAATTTCTTCATCAACATCTCCAGTTTTCATTGCCAGAAAATGTCCAACCATTAACTCACTTCGTGCGACTTCAATGCCCTTGATGGTGATGGAATATTCTCCTGGCGCCAACTCTAAATTGTCTTTAATATGCAGAGGTGGAACAATAAAGCCAAAATCCATCGCAATTTGACGGCGAATCGCTTTAATCCGTTTCAAAAGTTCACCATCTTGCTCTTCATCAACCAACGGAATCAAGCCATAACCTAACTCAAGACCCAGAATATCCACTGGCAGCAAGCTTTCAATATCTTCAGGTTCTTCATCCATTTGTTGCTGAATTTCCAACTCACTCGCCACTAATTTTTGCTGTGCGGCTTGTTTTTGGGTGTTATTGGCAAAATAAGCGACGGAGCTGGTGAGTATGGCTAACATCACAAATGGAATGAAAGGCATCCCCGGGATTACAGAAAAAACAAGCAGGACAATGGAGGCCACATACAAAGCTTGAACGTTACTGAAAATCTGAGCTCTTAAATCATAAGAAAGCTTGTTCTCCGCAGAAGCTTTGGTCACGGTAATACCCGCTGCGACAGAAATGATCAGGGCCGGAATTTGAGAAACGAGTCCGTCTCCGATAGTCAAGATCGCATAAGTTTCAAAGGCGTCCCCCGCAGACATGGAAAACTGGATAATACCAATTAAAAGCCCACCGATGATGTTGATCGAACTGATGATTAAACTCGCAATGGCATCTCCACGAACAAATTTGCTGGCTCCGTCCATCGCTCCATAAAAATCGGATTCGCGCTGTACGATTTCCCTGCGTCGCTTGGCTTGTATTTCGTCAATGAGTCCGGCATTTAAATCGGCATCAATGGCCATTTGTTTTCCAGGCATGGCGTCCAACGTAAAACGTGCAGCAACCTCTGCAATACGTCCCGCACCCTTGGTGATTACAATGAAGTTAATCAACACCAGGATTAAGAATAAAATAATCCCTACAATCTGGTTTCCACCGATCACAAATTCACCAAAGGATTTAATAATCGATCCAGCCGCGTCGGTGCCTTGGTTTCCCTTCAATAAGATCAAACGGGTTGAGGCAACGTTCAGGGAGAGGCGAAAGAGTGTTGAAATCAAAAGAACGGTTGGAAATGAAGAAAAATCGAGGGCTTTTTCGGAAAACAACGCGACAAAAAGAATTAAAACTCCGATGGTGATACTGAGCGCTAACAGCATATCCAGCATGATTTCAGGTAACGGGATCACCATAATCATCAGGATAGAGATCACTCCGCCTGCCAATAGCAAGTCAGAGCTTATTTTGGGTTTTTCCAGGGGTAATGTACTCTGTGCCGCCACACGCCTCCTATGGACTGAGAAAAAGGGAAGTCCTTATTATCTTTTTTTCTTTTTAAGACGATAGACATACGCCAAGATTTCGGCAACCAGCTTGAAAAATTCGTCGGGGATGGTTTGTCCTACCTCTACACTGCCATACAATTCTCGTGCAAGAGCCGGTCTTTCCAAGATGGGAACCTCATTTTCTTTAGCAATGGTCTTCATTCTTAAGGCCATAAAATCGACCCCCTTTGCGGTAACCTGAGGAGCCGACATCAATTCACGGTCGTAACGAATGGCCACCGCGTAATGTGTTGGATTGACAATCACCGCATCGGCCTTCGGAACTTCCTGCATCATCCGGGCACGCGACATTTCCCGTTGAATTTGACGAATACGCGATTTGAGTTGTGGATCTCCTTCGGATTGTTTGAACTCTTCTTTGACCTCCTGCTTGGTCATTTTTAATTTTTGCTCTAAATCCCAACGCTGATAGAATAAGTCAAAGACGGCTAAAACCACGAGTGCTATGACAATTTTGCCTGAAACTCTAGAAATGGCTGAAAAATTATATTGAATGATCGAGTGGACAGAGGTCAAGGAAAGCGTGGTTAGTGTTGGAATTTCGTCTTTATAGGTAGTGAAAGCTATATAACCAATAATCGCCAATTTGAAGAGACTCTTCAACAAATCGGCGAAGGACTGCATCGAAAATAAACGTTTGATGCCACCAAGAGGGCTAAGTTTGCTAAATTTTGGCGCGAGAGCCTTAGGCGTCAATTTAAAACCAACCTGAAAAACCGAGGCCATTATCGCTGTGATCATAATGACGCCAATGAAAGGGAGAAAGACTGGAAGCAGGGTTTTTGCGGCACTACTGAAATAGTTGTGGAGCAGATTAATCGTCATATCCGGTTGGTTCAGATTGATAAAATAATCCTTCAAAAATTTTTTTGAGGTCTCCAAGATTTGAGGTCCTACCATGATAAAGGAAAGGAGAATCCCTGCCAAGAGCGCAGCGGAAGGCACTTCACGGCTATAAGCGACCTGCCCTTCTTCCCGCGTTTCATCCCTTCTTTTATCTGAGGGAGCTTCGGTTTTTTCCTGTCCACTCTGTTCGGCCATAATAAAGACTCATCTTAGTTTTATCCGCGTTGAGGCGGCTAAAGTTTGAATAAACGTAAGACGTTCAAAACCTGATTATCAAACATTTCAAACATCACACGAACTGCTTGAACAAAAAAGGGGGTACCGATCATTAAAAAGACAAGTCCTAAAAAGAGGGTTAAGGGAAATCCTACCACAAAAATTTGAATTTGGGGCACAGAACGGCTCAATAACCCTAAAATGATGTTTGCCAAGAAGAGCGCAGTAATCAGAGGTGCGCCTAACTGGAATCCAATAATGAAAATACCTGCTGAAAGGCGAATGATTTCCTGTATGAGTTCTTGACCGAGATGCGATAAACCAGGAGGAACCAGGGTGTAACTTTGGACAATCGCTTGAATAATGATATGGTGAGCGTCCATTGCCAGAAAAATCATCAGGGCTATGAAGTTTTCAAATTGCGCAATTAACGAAACTTGCTGACGAGAGGTTGGATCAATCACGTTTGCCATACCCATCCCCATTTGTACCGAAATCAGACTTCCCGCAAACTCTACTGAAGCAAATAACAACTTGCCAACATATCCCAGCACCGCTCCAATGAGCAATTCACTACCCACCAGAATCAAATAGTGATGCATTTGAGAAGGATAGACCTGAATACTGGGAATGAAGGGATGAACAATGAGTGCCAAGATAAAAGACAGGGCTATTTTTAATTGGAGGGGGATATTCGTGTTCCCCAAAATGGGTGCCGTCCCAACAATACTCGCAACCCGAATCAGAACTACAATAAATGACATTAATGATGCCGCATCGTAGTTCAACAGATTCGTCATAATCACAGCTCGGTTTTAAATTACAGGGGACTATTGATTCCTGGTGATGGAGTCGCTGTCGTGAAATAGATCAATCCTCACCAAAAGATTGAGATTCACCCATGGTATTCAAAATCACCTTTCCACCGACAGACTTCTCAATTTCCTGCTGACAGGGAACACAAAAACGGGTAAAGGGAACCGCAAGCAGGCGTTTTTTCGATATTTCTTCACCGCATTCCTCACAATAGCCGTAGTCATCTATTTTAATACGCTGGAGTGCATCTTCGATCAGTCCTAATTTATTATTGTCCCGATCTTGAAGTAGAATTGTAAAGTCCCGCTCTTGTTCTTCCACAGACGTATCAATCGCGTCGCCAATGTCGTGTTCAAACGAATGTGTTTTTTTCATACTGTTCTTTAACTGTGCTTCTATCTTTGCTTTTTCCTGAAGAAGCATTTCTTTAATGTCTTCCATCTTTCCTCCAATAAAAGACGATGTTTTTATTATCTCGACTTTGAACAATTTGCTCAATATTACTCCTGAATAAAATCAGAGACTTATAAAGTCGTATTAGAATTAATGATAGGTTTGGCCTGAAAAACGGGAAATAATAACCTTGCATTAATTCATTCATAAAATAAAACCACTGATATTATTGAATAATTAAAACTAAAACCATGAATCAAATGTTCAAAGTCCAGTATTATGACAATTAGAATGAGTAGTGATGTGAATCAGGTTGGGCTGGGCATTTTTTTGCTTGTGTCGTTTTCCAAAAGGAACAAATCCAGTCTTTTGTAAACCCTAAATCATACGATGAAAGCTTGTTTTTGATTTGTAACTGTGTATCAATGCAATAATAATTCCTCATCACTTAGTGCCATTGCAAAATTTAGAGCGTTAGGTTCTAATGAATTATGCAGGGAGATGCAAGTAAAATGTAATAATTTAGAAATTAAGTGATCGACAATGAGTCCTGTAGACGTTATTCTAATTCTATAGAACGATTCTTCATCCTCCGACTGCTTTGTGGTCACAGGGGATGCAAAGCATCCAAACGTTCCCACACAAAGTTATGGGTATGATATGAAATTTCAGTTTTAATCCATTGAAGAGGTATTGTTCCTATGAGTCCATTAAAATTATCTAAAAATGACATAAAGCAACTGATAGAAGCCAACCATCCCACACCAAGATCTTTATTAGGTTTTCATGAAGTGATTTCTCCAAAAAAAGGAAAGAAGTGGGTCATCAGAGTGATGGAAGTTGACGCGAAGCGAATCACTTTGTTTTGGGGCAAGCAACCTAATTCAAAAATGATTGAAATGAATAATATTGATCCCGCGGGTCTTTTTGAAGTGGTGATGCCTCCGCAGGATGATTTGCAACCTTATCAATTAAAAATAACGTACACCGATGGCAGAGAATTTCAAAAATACGATTCCTTCTATTTTTCTCCGCAAATCTCGAAATTCGATCGTTATTTATTCCATGAAGGCAATCATCATCACATTTACCATAAACTTGGGGCACACCCTTTGACTTTGGAAAACGTTAAAGGAACCTGGTTCGCGGTTTGGGCTCCAAATGCTCAAAGGGTCAGTGTTGTCGGCAATTTTAATCAATGGGATGGAAGAAAACACCCGATGCAGAGGCATGAGTCGTCAGGAATTTGGGAACTTTTTATACCTGAGGTTCATGAAGGCAGCATTTACAAGTATGAAATCAAAACACCTAGCGGAGATTTGTTGCTAAAGTCCGATCCTTATGGATTTGCCATGGAACCCCGTCCTCAAACCGCTTCGATTGTAACCTGCTTGGAAGGGTATGTTTGGCAAGATCAGTCTTGGCTGGAACATCGCAAGCAAAGTAATCCTTTGGCACAAGCCATCAATATTTATGAGGTGCACCTGGGATCCTGGAAAAGAGTCCCCGAGGAGGAAAACCGATTTTTGACCTATAAGGAAGCTACGGAACAGTTGATCCCTTACGTCAAAGATATGGGATTTTCTCACATCGAATTGCTCCCTTTGATGGAGCATCCTCTGGATGAGTCCTGGGGATATCAGGTGACAGGATATTATGCCATTACGTCACGCTATGGCAGCCCTAAAGAGTTTATGCGTTTTGTGGATCGGTGTCATCAAGAGGGGATTGGCGTGATCATGGACTGGGTTCCCGGGCACTTCCCCAAAGATTCACAAGGGTTGGCCTTTTTTGACGGATCTCATCTGTATGAACATGAAGACCCCCGTCAGGGGGAGCATTTGGAATGGGGAACTCATATTTTTAATTACGGACGTCATGAAGTCCGTAATTTTTTAGTTTCCAATGCTTTATTCTGGTTTGATACCTACCATATTGACGGTATTCGGGTTGACGCTGTGGCCTCGATGTTGTATTTGGATTACAATCGAAAAGAGGGGAAATGGCGTCCCAACCAATACGGGGGGCGTGAAAATCTGGATGCCATTCATTTTCTGCAACAGCTCAACGCCACTTTATTTCAGGACTTTCCCGGGATTTTATCCATAGCCGAGGAGTCAACCGCATGGCCCTCTGTGACGCATCCTACTTATGCGGGAGGTTTAGGCTTTAATATGAAATGGAATATGGGATGGATGAATGACACCCTGAGATATATCTCGCTGGATCCTGTGTTCAGAAAATATGAACATCACTTGATGACTTTTTCCATGATGTATCATTTTACTGAAAATTTTCTGTTGCCCTTGTCCCATGATGAAGTTGTTCATGGAAAAGGTTCTTTACTGGCCAAAGCGCCGGGGGACGATTGGTGTAAACGAGCCAATGCCAGACTTTATCTAACCTACCAGATGGCACACCCAGGCAAAAAATTGTGCTTTATGGGCGTCGAGCTTGGGCAATGGAGAGAATGGTCTGAAGCTCGAAGTTTGGACTGGCACTTGCTGGAGTATCATGAACATCAACAATTTCACACGTTTTGCAAGGAATTAAATTGGTTTTATCGGTATCATCCCGCGCTTTTCACCAATGATTTTCATCCCAACGGCTTTGAATGGATTGACTTGCATGACCAAGATCACAGTGTTTTTTCCTTCATTCGTTGGGGTCAATATCAAAATAATGAAATTCCTTTAATTTTTTGTTTCAATTTTACGCCTATTTCTCGTACTTACTATAATGTTGGTGTTCCCTTTGAGGGAACGTATGAAAAAGTTTTTGATTCAGACGCAATCCATTTTGGTGGCAGCGGCTTTAATCATCAAAGCAAAATTATTAGTGAATCCACAAAATGGCAAGGACGTCCCTACAGATTGTCCTTAGACCTTCCCCCTTTAAGCGGGATTGTGATCAAACCGGAACAATATTAATTCTATATCATAAGGAGTATTATGCCCAATTCAAGCAATATTGAGATACTTTGGAAACAGGTAGCCGCTTACCGAAGAATGGATCCTCAAGCCATTATCGAATCAATGGCCAATCATTTGGAGTATTCACTATGTAAAAACCGCTATACGGTCAAAAATTTTGACTTATTTGAAAGCTTAATTCTCACGATCAGAGACCGGCTTGTCGAGTTTTGGAATGATACACAACAAACCTATCATAAAGAAAAATGTAAGCGGGTATTTTATCTTTCCCTGGAATATCTGATGGGGCGCAGTTTAAAAAATAATCTCATTAATTTAGGGATTTATGATGAATGCCAAACCGCACTCGCAGAAATGGGGATCAGTTTGAATGATTTGGAAGAAGTCGAAGAAGATGCCGGTTTAGGGAATGGAGGTTTAGGACGTTTGGCCGCATGTTTTTTAGACTCTCTGGCGACGATGCAACTACCGGCTTACGGGTATGGAATTCGTTATGAGTATGGAATTTTTAAACAAAAGTTTGAGAACGGACAACAAGTCGAGTATCCCGATAGCTGGTTAGAAAAAGGGTATCCTTGGGAAATTCCCCAATGGGATTTAATGTATCCGGTTAAATTTTTTGGAAGAGTTCATGAATCTCGTGATGAAACGGGAGCCGTTCATCATGAATGGATTGACACAAAAGATGTATTGGCAATGCCGTATGATGTCCCGATTACGGGCTATGGCAACCGAACCGTCAATAATTTGAGATTATGGCAAACCCGCCCATCAAAAGATTTTGATTTCTCCCTTTTTAACAAAGGAGATTATATGAAAGCGGTGGAGGAAAAACAGAAAAGTGAAACGATTTCAAAAGTCTTGTATCCTAATGATAAAGAATTTTCAGGGAAAGAGTTACGACTCAAACAACAGTATTTTTTTGTGTCTGCTTCCTTACAGGATATTGTCCGACGTTATAAACTTGATTTCCACACTTTTGAAGAGTTTCCAGACAAAGTTGCGATTCAACTCAATGATACACATCCTTCCATAGCGATTCCTGAATTGATGCGGATATTAATGGATATAGAACACTTAGAGTGGGAAGACGCCTGGAAAATCTCAGCCAAAACCTTTGCTTTCACCAACCATACGGTGCTTCCTGAAGCTTTAGAAAAATGGTCGGTGGACATCTTAGGACACTTACTGCCTCGACACCTTCAGATTATTTATGAAATCAATCAACGTTTTATGAAAGAAGTCGAGCAAACACACCCTGGAGACGCAGAACTTTTAGTCCGGTTGTCCCTGGTTGAAGAAGGATGGCCTAAACACATTCGAATGACCCATTTAGCCATCGTAGGAAGTCACGCGGTTAATGGCGTTGCCGCACTTCACACCGAATTATTGAAAACAACCGTGTTTAAAGATTTTTATGCCCTTTACCCGGAAAAGTTTCAAAATAAGACCAATGGCATTACCCCACGTCGATGGCTCAAAGCTTCAAATCCTGAGCTTTCAACATTAATCACTCAAAATATTGGAGAGCAATGGGTAACGCATTTAGACGAATTGAAACAACTCGAATCTTTGGCGGAGGATGCTGAGTTTCAAAATGCATGGCGCGCTGCAAAATCGGCAAAGAAAGTCCAACTGGCAGAGTGGATAAAAAAAGAAATGGATGTTGTCGTCAATCCTGAATCCATGTTTGATGTTCAAATCAAGAGAATTCATGAATACAAACGTCAACTGCTCAATATCATTCATGCGGTTGTCCTTTATTCCCGTATTAAAAAAAATCCTGAGATCCCTTTTGTTCCACGGACTATCATTTTTGGAGGAAAAGCGGCCCCTGGATATTATATGGCAAAGTTGATCATCAACTTGATTAACGATGTTGCCCGTGTTGTCAATCAGGATCCGGCTGTCAAAGACCAGCTTAAAATCATCTTTGTGCCCAACTATGGAGTTTCCATTGCGGAAAAAATAATACCTGCGGCAAACCTTTCCCAACAAATCTCCACAGCAGGGACGGAAGCCTCCGGAACAGGAAATATGAAGTTTTCGCTGAATGGAACCATCATCATGGGGACGATGGATGGTGCTAATATTGAGATTTTTGAGGAAGTTGGTGCTGATAATATCTTTATTTTTGGGCTCTCTGAAGTAGAAGTCACTCAACTAAAGAAAAATAACTATAACCCTAGAGTTCATTATCAGGAAACCGTAGAGTTGAAAGAAGCCTTGGAAATGATTAATACCGGTTTCTTTAATCGAGGAAACCCCCATCTCTATAACGATATTTATAACTCTTTAGTTTATGATGACCGTTATCTGCTATTGGCTGATTTTAAAAGTTATGCTGAATGTCAAGCGAAAGCGAGTCAAGCGTTCTTAAACAAGGAGCAGTGGACCAAAATGTCCATTTACAATACCGCAAATATGGGGAAATTTTCAAGTGATCGGACTATCCAGGAATATGCAAACGATATCTGGGATTTGAAGCCTGTTCCTATAGAAACAGGGGTTTACAAACAACGATAACCTCATGCGCTTGAGTTACGTTACGACTCAAGCGCAAATAACGTTATTCTTTATGCAGCTAACTTTTTTCAATTTTTAAAACTTCTTTGATCATCTTTTTCAAAGACGCTTTGGGTAAAGCCCCCATGCTCATTTGAGGCTTTTCTTCTAAAGGAATAAAAAGAAGAGAAGGGATGCTGCGAATTCCAAACATCGCTGATAGATCCTGTTGTTCTTCAGTGTTTATTTTGTAAATATCGATTTGCTCTTGATACTCCAAGGCCAGCTCCTCCAAGATAGGGGCTATCGTTTTACAAGGGCCACACCAGTCCGCATAAAAATCAATCAATACCGGTCGATCTCCTTTGAAATTCCATTCTTTCGAGTTTTCATAATCAAAAACTTTGTTCTTGAATGTTTCCATAGTTAAATGTTCAAGTGCCATAATGACTCCTTAAATTGCATTATTTACGAAGTGGGTATGATCCACCCCAATGGCGTCACACCTTTTTAAAAGTCCTTAAAAATGAATTCTAATAATCAGTCCAACCCCTCTAACCCGTTGAACTCTCATGAATTTCTACAGGAAATCCCTCGTATTTCCATTCTGGGAATCCCGCTTCCAAGCGTCTCACTTTAAATCCTTTCGCTCGTAACTTAGCCACTGTCTCGTAAGCGGTAACACAGTAAGTTCCTCTGCAATACGCAATCACCTTTTGATCTATCGGGATCTCTCGGATGCGATCTTTAAGTTCCTGATGCGGGATATTTATCGCATTGGGAAGATGGCCTTGAATATATTCCTCTGTTGGACGAACATTGAGTATGGTTAGATTCCCTTCTTTTAGAAAAGGATTCTAACTCATTGCTTTTTTCCCTCGACGCGATCCCTTCATAAAGAGTTTTGTGAGAATCAGGCTTACAAACCAAGATAAAAGCAAAACCTTTTCTAACAGCAGTTGACAAAAAGGATTTCTAGAAAACAGCTCATCTCCCAAAATGATGATCTGTTTGGAGGCAAGATGGCTATGCTTTTCAATCCATCGTTTTGCCGCGTTAAGTTCACAGTCTTGTTTTTCAGAACCGTCTTGAGGCGTAAGGAATTCAGGTTCTAGCACAATGACTTTTGAGTTTTTAGGGGCAACCACCACAGGAGTTAAAACTTTATGGGAGTAACTCACTTTCCCATTCTTATGATGCTTGGTAGAACAGTTGTCGCAACTGATTTTAGAGGAGCTAAAGTAGTCTGTCCTATCTAGAGCCATCAATCGATAATCCGCAAAAAAGCGATACTCTTGAAGATATCCTTGTTGTTCGAGTTCTTCAAAGGTCTCGCTAAAAACGCTATGAAGTTCACCAGGAGCAACGGGATCTAATAAATTGCGAATTTGAGGGTCGCTGGGAATTTGTTCTATCTCAAACAGGGTTTGCGCGTTATCCTTCCCTTGAGACTGATGCCTCTGGCGTTGATGGGATAGAAAGGAGGGAGACTGGCTAAAAAATACTGAAAAGGCTCCTAAAGCAGCGTCTTTAACGGAATATTGAAGATTGGGGCTGAACATACGATTATCGGTTAGATTTTCAAATACATTATTAATCTTGCTAACAAAGCTATCAAAATTTAAACTTGAAGACATCTCTTGCACCTAAAATGAGGGTTAATGATATCTGCAAAGTAACTGAGATCAAACAATAAGAACAGTTAATTCACGATGGATTTCAAATTTGGAATTGCTGAGTCAGTAGGGTGCCGCTTAAGCGAAGCGAGCACACCACAAATCCGCCAGGTGGCGATAGGAGTTAAGCCAGTAGGGTGCCGCTTAAGCGAAGCGAGCGCACCACAAATCCGCCAGGTGGCGATAGGAGTTAAGCCAGTAGGGTGCCGCTTAAGCGAAGCGAGCGCACCACAAATCCAGCCGGAGGCGATAAGAGTTAAGCCAGAGCGCACCACAAATAAGGGGATGGCGGCTTTCTGGTGCGCTCGCTTCGCTTAAGCGGCACCCTACCTTGAGTGGTGCGCTCGCTTCGCTTAAGCGGCACACTACCCTAAGCACCCTACCTTGAGTGGTGCGCTCGCTTCGCTTAAGCGGCACCCTACCCTAAGCACCCTGCCTTGAGTGGTGCGCTCGCTTCGCTTAAGCGGCACACTACCTTGAGTGGCGCGCTCGCTTCGCTTAAGCGGTACCCTTTCTACAAACCCGCTAAAATCCAGCGTTTATTTAGGAAAGATGTCTAATATACATCAGGCCGAATCGAGTTCGTTATCCTATGGACTGGCCGCTCACCTTCTGTTGCTCTCCACCCCGCCTTGCGGCGACGCGGTTACAGTCGGTTACAGGCTGGAGAGTGTATACCTGAAGAGGACTTTCACCTCTCTGTTCATGTACGCTCACAGGCGCGCGGAGTGCGGGCGTCTCACCCGCTTTTGCGGGCAAGATGCCAGCGCTCCCAGGACAAAACTTTACTGGACAGTTATACCACCTATGTTTCCCTAGAAACTCTGTTGCTTTGCGTCAGGCCATCAGAATATTGAAAAAGAGTTTGCACATTCAAAGGAATAATACGAAGAAAACACTTTGAATTATGCGAAGGCGCAACCGTAATGAATTCAAAACAACAACTCAATCAAAACTGTCTTATGGGTTTAGGTGTTTAAAATTTTTCTAAAAGTTATTTTTTGCGTGAGTGAAGCCTGTTCTGAGACAGAGGATCCAAGGACCACGGTAGGGGGTCACGCAAATCTTAAGTAAGCTTAGATAAATACTTGAATCCTTCTTTCATTTGTGCGAAAAAGCGCATTTTATTAATCATATACTCTTTAGTCGCTTCGTTGGGAGCCGAACGCCATTGATCCTCAGCTTGCTGATGAATCACGGCACACATCGTCATCCGATGGCTGATCCAGTTTTGGTGGCGTTTAATGTCGTTCAAAACTTTATCAAGTTTGTTTGTATCCATGGTGTTTTTCTGGATGAGAAAGGTTAACAATCTTTGTTTGCAGTGAAAGAAAACAGCAAAAGAATTTTCAAAAAATAATAACTTCTGTGTTGGGTTGTCAAGTGTGCAGACTGCAAAACTTGACTCATTATGAGTACGCAAGATGAGTGCCATAAATGAGACGCAGACGCATTACTTGTTGAGTTTCAAAGGGAGGTGCTGTTTTAATCAAAACGTATTCACTTTGAATATGGAGTTGTTGTCTGATCCAAAGGTATTTAATAATAACAAAAGGAGGTTTTATGTTAAAAAAACTATTTATCGCGACGTTAATACTTGTTGTTACTGGCGGGGGACTCTGGTTGTTTCAACAAAAAAAAGTAAATCAATCCTCACCACAAGTCAATGTCCCTGTCCTTGAAAACCCCGATCTCCAGTCGTTATCAAAAATCATCATTCAAGGCAGCAGTGAAAAAATAGAGCTCTCCAAAGGGGATCAGGAAATTTGGATGATTGATGGCTTGAATTACGAAGCGGATTCTCAAAACATCAAGGATCTGTTGTTGAAACTCCTGGAAGTAAAACGCTCCGGTATTGTTACTGACAATCCAAAGCATCACTCCCGGTTTCACCTTCTGACGCTCGACGAAAATGAGGGAAAATGGGAAGAAGACAAAACAGGAACCCTGGTTAAGCTTCAGGGCAATCAGGAACCCCTTTTGGAATTATGGCTGGGGAAAGATCGTGAAAGTGGAGGAGGACAATATATACGCTATGCGGGTCAGTCGACCGTTTTTCTGATTCCAGAAACAATTCATGTTGATGTAGAAAAAGAGGGCTGGCTGAATAAGCAAATCCTCAATATCGATGGCGAAAAATTGGCAAAGTCCATTACCCTCAAAAATAAAGAAGAAACGCTTCACTTTAATAGAGATAATGCCGAGGCCCCATGGACGATGGAAGGTTTGGCTGAGAATAAAACGGTAAAACAGGATAAGCTCAAAGAACTCAGTGGCGTATTTAAAAAATTGGATTTTTCAAAAATTGTATCCTCAAGCACTCCGGTAACAACAACAGGACGAGAAACGTTGTCGGAAATAAGCATGGAATTATTGGACGGAAGAGTGATTCATGTAACACGAGGTTCAGAAGCAACTCAAGAGGACAAGAATTACTACACTACCTTTGAAATGGAATTCAAGGGGACCTCTGCTGATGAAACCCTGCAACAAAGCGTCGAAGCCTTCAATAAACGTTCGACTTCCTGGTTTTATGTGTTGAGCAGTTGGATTGGAGAAAAACTGATAAAAACCCGTACCGATCTGATTACCGATAAAAAGGCAGACGAAAAAGCCAAATAATACGGGACCTTTTGCGGAAACAGGGGGCGCTTCTGAGGCCTGGGAAGTGCCCCCTGTTTTGACCAGAGCCTAACCGGAAAAGTTTTTGAGAATCAGGCTTCTTTAAAAAATTCATAGATCCGGTTTGGTACTTTTTTAGGGTGTTCCAAGATGGTAAAATGGGTCCCGAATTTGAAATGCATGGCTTGAGCATTAGGGAGTTTCTTCAGCATTTCTTTGGACTGATAAGCGGGCGTCAGAAAATCCAAGCCTCCTGATATCAACAAAGTCGGTTGATAGATTTCTTTTAATCGATGATAAGTGGAATGAGCGTCAAGTTCCTGAAACAATTGGATATAGTTTATCAGATCCGCGCCACAAACGTCCTGAATGTATTGATATAGCGCATATTTGATTTTGGGGTTTTTGGAAATGAGCGCCGGAACAATGATGGTCATTGGCATGACGAACCTTGAGGTTAAAGCCTTGCTCGCAAGCTTTGTCAATTCCGGGTGGTCTTTTACATAATCAATGGCTTCATGGAAAATCCTGTCCATATTGGGAATTCTGATAAATGGCTGGAATGCGGTGGACAAGGTGTGTCCATAAGTTCCGTTAAGCAATACCAACTTTTCCACTTTTTCAGGGTAAAGTGTTGCAAACTCAATAGCCACCTGCACTCCCATCGACCAGCCAACAATCATCACTTTGGAAATCTTCTCAATCCTCAAAATTTGAGCCAAGTCTTCAGCATGGTTTGGAATGGAGAGATGTCGGTTTTGATCCGGGGAACCGGATTCAAACAAGCCTCGATAATCCCAGGTGAGGATTCGATACTCCGGCCACAACTTTTTAACAAGAGGTTCCCAGGTATAAAAACGACCACCTAGCCCATTGGCCAAAACCACCACCTTGTCGGTTCCTTCTCCTAAGGACTCATACGTGATTTTAACGTTACCTCGATCTTCACTGATATAGGTTTTAACCTCTGACTGATCTCCCCAAAACGGTTTAAACTCTTCCATATTTTTCCTCCAGGATGGATCCAACGGTACCTCCTCAGATTTATTAAAGCAATCCAGGGTACGAATTCAAAAAATCTTAAGCTTTCGTAACGCAAAAGCTTAAGAAACCAAATCGACAGCACAACAACGCCAATGAAAACGAACCTGAACTCATCCAGTGTGCTCACGTGGTGGCCAGGAGACAATCAACGCATATAAGAGGGAATATAATCTGATTCTTCCGCTTCTTGAGGTTTGCCCTCCTGTGGCTTCTGCTCTCTTCTCAAATTCAATTCCTCTGTCCGCATTTTCCGTTTTTGACGGATCAGCCAAGGTTTTTGAGGAACTGTTTGAAAGACAAGCAGGCAGGGACCGTCAGTGCACGAATAATGATAGATGTGTTTTCCCTCCAGAATATCTTCAACACTGAAATGAAACGCATTGATTTTCTTCCGTATCCCCTCTTCCCGAATTTGTGCTCTTAAGGCTTTTTCGGAAAATAAAGTTTCGCCTTCCTGAGTGACGTAAGTATCTTGTTGATTGAGTTTGGGACCTAATTTTAAGTGATAGCAGCAGTCAGGACACTTGTTTTTGACATCATCTCCAAATGAGGGCGCACTATCATAGTCCGTATAACCACTTTCGTCAGAGGTGACAATTTGATAAATGAGTTTGTAACGGAATTTTTTGGTTTTCCAGTTCGGGTTTTGGTTAAAACAAAGATCCACGGTATTCAGGGCGTTCGCCGAATCACCGCCATGTTTGATTTCCACTAATTGTAATTCAGGAGGGGTCAACGTCCAAAAAAGGGATCCAAAGCCTAAACAAAGACCACCGAAAATACGATATTCCCATTTTCTTCTCTGAAGACGATCTTGGGCATCCATATGCTTTGGAGAAATGGGATTTTTTACGCTGATCGTTGCGATTAATGCTAAAAATCCGAGTATGAAAAAAATAATTGCCATTATTGCCTTTAGGGGGTGGAAGGTCAAAAATCAATAAGCACGTTAACCCTCTTAAAGAAGTACGATGATGAATGCGATAATGAATACGACAAACCAAATAAGGAAGTCCTGAGGACCAAATTCAGCGATCATTCCCCAAAAAGCACTCATGCTTTGAGCGGTGGGCTGTTTGAAAATATAGAGTGCAATGCCATAAAAAATGAAACATTTGATGATGGTTTTAATATTTCGAATCCTTCTTTGTCTTGAGAACACTCTTAAATCACTGGCCTGTTTTGCGGTCCCCTCATTCTTTTTCGTTTCAGGTGTGAGGACATGGTGTCTCTGCTCGACCCTCTCCCTCATGGCTCGCTGACGATCTTCGAATTCCTTCTGCCAATGCTTCTTTTTTTCTTCCGTGCTCAAATGATCAATGCCGAACAAGTCTTGAATTTTCTCACTTAACCGTTGTAACGGCGCGCTATGTTGTTCAAAGATTTGAGCCATGATTATTCCAAGTGAGCGGTAAATCATGAGGATTGCCTTCAAATCTAAAATCAACTCATCTAGCAGATTATTAATGATCAATGGTAATTTTTGAGGATGCTCGGGTTGTTGCAGTTTCCATTTGTGCTCAGGCTTTGAGTTGGAAAACGGAGAAGTGGTTGTCTGACTGCCGCTGAATGTCTCAAGGGGATCTGCCACCATCTCCGTCCCATTTTCTGAAACGACCTTCTGATGAAGGATGGGGGCGCTGTTGAGCAGGGGGGGGTCCTGAGGACTGTCGGCTTTGCTATGAGGTCCCGTGAGTTCACTAACGTGATGATCTTTAATCGATTTTGAAAGCGAAGCATGGATTAAGCCCTCACTGTGAGATTCCCCGGGAAAGGCCGATTCTGGAATCGTATAAACTCGTTTTAATCTGTTTTTGTGAGCACTCGCTGGTGCTTTTTCGGAATCTGAATCACCCGACTGAGACGTGATTTGGAATGCGCGACCTGTTTGATTTCCTTCATCTTCTTCATTTCTTCGCAACTGAATGACCTGATTTTCCAGTTCATGACGTTCCGCAACCAACTGATTTTCAGTGGCCCAACGTGTTTCGAAAAGCTTCAAAAGCTGTTCACGACCTTGTCGGAGGAACTGATCCTCTTGTTCTCGTTTTTCACGCAGGAGTTGATCTTCCTTGGAACGCTTCTCCGCAAGGAGTCGGTCTTCTGTTTGCCATTGAAGATCCAAAAATTGTAGTTCTTTAATGCTCAGTTCTTGAAGTTGATGATGTTCTTCTGTCCTAATTTCCTTAAAATGTTTATCTTCATAAGCACGTAATTGATTCAACCATGCTTGGGACAGGATGAGGCTTTGGGGGTTGACCTCAACGGCGTCAACGCTTTCTTCCGCCCTGTCCTCCAAACACAAGGCTTCTTTTGCTTGCAAAGCTTCAACTTCAAGGGGTGCCTCCTTGTCCGCAGAGTCTGTCACCTGCTCATCCCCCAGTGTTGTTGTTACTTGTATTGAAGAGGTTTCTTCAGTTTGTATCTGATTTTCCCCCTTTGTTTCTGGCACAGGCGGTGTTGGCAAAATTTCAGTTTCATGGGTAGGAGAGCGCTCCGTATTTTGGCTTTCATCAGAATTTGAGTCAACTCGATTTTGTTCCAGTGCCAAGGCTTGCCACCCCATCTCTGAAGTGATGGCTCCGGACTCCCCTAGGGGTTGATCCGTCAAATTTTCTTCAGACAATTCACTATGCTGATTTATATTCTGATCATCATTTAAAAAATCATGGGAATTACGAGCTTTTTTACTCATACGTATTCCTTATAAAAATCACTTGGGCGACTAGCTGTTGATAAAGAGACCTCTGTTTCTTATGCCGTATTCATAATGATAGTTCAAGCAGAACAATGGAATCGATTTTACAAAGAGTTTTTAAATCGCAATGAGACTTAAACCGGTAGAATCCTAAGATCCTTTGAGTCAACTGGTATGCTTCTTGATTTCCCTCTGGGATGTGCTCTGCTTTTTTTATACCGTTTATTCATGATAAACAGAAAATGACAGCTAACACCATGAAAATCAAGCATATTCTGCTATTATTGAGCCTGCTGCTACAGTCTGCTCATTCGGCAGATTTTGCATGGGGTAAAACTCAAAATGCGGGTTTAGGGCCTTTAGAATTACGGTCTCAGTACCCTGTCACTCAACGGTTTCTATCGATGTATCCGGAAAACACGGCAACGGTAGGCGAAGGGCAGCTCTACACCTCCTATCGGGCAACCCTGGCGAATACCTTCATCAATAGTGAAGGCTTTACCTCGGATCTTACCCATCAACCTCAAATCACCGCAACCGAAGTCCGTCGTGGACTGGAAGTTACGGATTTTTATGATCCGGACCTCAAAGGCAACGTCATCACTCAAGGTTTTAGGGTGTATATTGATGTTGAAAGCTTACAGCAGTTGATCCGTTTTAAATATGGTCTCACCGATAGTCTGGAAATCGGTTTTGAATTACCACTCTTCAGTTTTAATGGAGGAAGCACGGATTCTATGGTGGAAGGGTTGCATGATTTGATCGGAATCGGCAATGAAGGCGGTGCGGGGGCTTATCGGTCGCTGTCTGAGCAAAATCGTTATGACTTTTATGTGGTAAAAGATGGAGAATTCATAGTTAAAGCTCAAGAACCTTTTGAGAGTGTTCCTGGAGACCTGGTCACAGGGTTGAAGTGGAATATGATTGAAGGAGGCGCCTTTGTCCCGGCCTTCACCTTGAAGCTTTCCTATAAATTTTCGACCTTCCAATCCGATAAACAAGAATTGGTAACCAACAAAAAGGCTCATTGGGGATATTATCTGTTGCTTTCTAAAGGCTTCAAGGAATGGGTCGTCTATCTGGGGAAAGGCAAAAGTATATTAACTGGAGAAAGTACGTATGCAAAGGAACTGAGGCATGATTTTATCGCGATGGAGTACCGTTTTAATGAGAACTTTTCTTTTGTTTTTCAATCGGTAACTCAGAGCAGTATTTTTCCTCGTGAAGACGCTGCACTTCCCAGAGGTTCTTATCAGGATGGTGCAAGTTTCAGTATTTCGAGTCCAACCAGTGTTTTGGCCGCAGGGTTGAAAAGTTGGATTGGTGACTTTTTTATTGAGTTGGGCATGGTTGAGGATTACTCACAAGCTGGTAACGAAACGGACGTTGTCTTCTATTCAGAGTTGGGGGTGTTATGGTAAAGTGCAATTATGGGTTTGTCAGCATCATCTTCATACTGCTCTGGGGAAGTACTTCAAGTGGGGTCTATGCCCAAAATCAAACCTTTTATTATTTATCAGCACAAGTGGGACAGCAAAACTTGGGAGTTGGAGACAATGGCCCGTTAAAAACGGTAGCTGGCTATTTGGAATCCGGAAGCTCCAGTGAGTCCGATGAAGCCTATCTGGATGTTATCGCCCAAAATCATGGCGCCCTTAAAGAAGTGAATACGGTTTATCCTTTATTACTATCTTTCGACTTTTATCTTCCCTATGGATCCTTTGCCAGTGGCCTGGGGGTTGAACTGCATCAATACAGCAAGACCTACAAATTTAAAGATAACTCAACCTTTAGCTTCAATACCCTGGCAATGTTGTTGGCCTATACCCTTTACTACCGGGGCGATGTTTGGTTTCCCTTTGTTGCTGTGGGAACAGGACACTATACTGCCAGTTTTTCTGAGCGCTTGGCGGCCACAGAGGACGAACCCGTTCTCAAAGCTCGTTTTAGCGATACAGTGCCGCTGACACTCTATTATAAATTAGGGGTACGCATCCCTTTTGAAAGCTGGGGAATCATGGCCTCACAATACGTGATCTATGCCCCTTTGGTGATTGCAACAGAAAATAAAAATCTGAATCTAGGTGAAACCACCTTTTTGTTAGGTGCCTACTTAGCTTTCTAAATCTCCCCTCGCTTCTGTTTCCCGTCCCAAAGATGGCTACCACTTAAGGCGGTAACGATCATGATTTCGAACTCAGGCCAGGGCGCTTTCATTACCGGAATCCAGCATAAACAAACAGGAACTCTTCAGATCCGTGACGATGCGCAACAGCAGATTCCGATCTACTTTGGAGGACATGCCTAAAATATTGAGATCAGCCCTGGGCGCCCGTGTTAAAAATTCAAAAAACTGACCATGAACCACTTGAATCGTGTGCTGTTTAGGCATGCGCGCTATCACCATCAGTTCCTTGATGAATTGTTGGGCAATGGCTAGATTTTCATCTTTTTGAATCACACTCAGGATGCGCAGATTGGCTTTCCAGTTCTTTGTCAATTGATAACTCAATAAAAAGGATAAATCGAGATTGCTGAGGTTGAAACTCAAATGCCATTCAGGGGATTGATCGCGTACCCATAAATTGACACTTTGTTCCTTACCCAGGATCACATCAGGATGGGAAACATAGAAAACCACGCCGATTTTAGTTTTCTGAGCCAAATCGACCATGCGCTGTAATTCGGACTGGGTTCGGCCCAAGATCGAAATAAAAAGGATGTTTGGATTGGCTAAAGTTCCCGAGAGCACATCCACGGTGGTTTCCAAACCACTGATGAATTCCGTGGCTTCAATGATCGAAGCGGACGCGAACACCCCCTCATTTTGTAAATCCAGCACGGACTGATTCAGGCCGATTAGCGGCATAATGTCCCGATCATGCATCATGGCGATCACCTGTACGGTTCCTTGGGGGTAGATCAGTGCTTTGATCAACCGATGGTAACCCTCCAGTTGAGTGCGCCTTTCAATCGGTACCAGCAAATCGGGTTTCCAGGAACGGGGACCCATCGTCCCTATGTTTTTTATGACCTTTTTTGAAGCCCAAGTTACGATGCCCACCAGGACTCCCCCACGGATGGTTTCCCACGGTGTTTCCAGATCACGGGTATTGAGGTAGACGTAAATGCCGATGCTCAGTAAAATGCTCACCAGCCCCCAAAACGGACTGATGACAATAATGGCTGTCAGACTAGCCAAACTACCGAACAGCGGCACCCAAACCGGTAGTTTTAAACTGGGACGAAAACTCACCATTTTGAGCTGACTGTCAATCACCAGCACAGAATTGATGGTGAAATAGGTCAAGAGGAAACACACCGTCACAAATTGAGCCAAAATGTTCAAATTGCCTGCAGTCAAGGCCAATAGCAACAAGACGGACGTGAACATCAGGGCATTGCGGGGTTCCCCCTTTTGCAATTTCCCAAAAAACTTAGGAAAGGGGACAATTTTATGCTGCCCCAACGATTGCAGGACACGAGGGCCGACCGTGAGGGAACTCAATCCCGCATTGAAGCAGGAAGCCAGAATCCCAATCAACACCCCCAGACTCCAAAAGGATTTTTCTGAGGCAATGTTGTAATGCGATTTCAACACATCGGGAGAAGCCACGGTGGCATACCATACCGCCAAGGCCAAGTAAATGATCAAGGTGGTGCCCCAGGCGCTGAGAGTGCCTACCGGAATACTCCAGCGTGCGTTTTTCAAGTTGCCTGACATCGTGGCTCCCACCATGACATCCGTGGCTGCCGGGAAAAAAATAGCGAACATGAACCAGAAGTTACCGTACTCAAAATTGCCCAGAACTTGCGGAATATGAGGCTCAGGCAGATGCCACAGACCTAAAAACATCGAACTCAATGCCGTAAGCATGCCGAACATGACCACTGTCTGCAGACGGATTGCCAGGCTCGTGCTCAAATACGAAACGAGCACCATCACCAAATAGACACCCAGGATGACAAACGCAGGAGGATGTAGGGGAAAGATCAGTCTCCAGGCTTCTATGAATCCGTAAATGTACATGGCCGTCGCAAATGTTTGAGCCAGATAAAACTGAAGACCGACACTGCCGCCCACTTCCAATCCCAGACTTTGGCTCACGATGGAAAACACACCTCCCGCGCCCAGTCGAATATTGGTGACAATCGAGGACATCGAAAGCCCCGTGGTGCCCGTGATGAAGTAGGCAAAAAGGATGATCACAATAGTACCCCCCAAGCCCGCATTGCCCACGATCCAGCCCAGCCGCAAGTACATGATCACCCCCAAAATGTTCAGCAAGGTGGGCAGAAATACCCCAAACAGAGTGCCAAATTTGTGATCTTTGATTCGATCGATCTCACCGGAGGCCACGTCTTTATCAATTTGATACGATGGGGCAGGGCGTTCGATCGATTCCGAAGCCGACCCAGTCATTGAAACTTCGATAGTCATAGTTCTCTATGGTTGTAAGGTCTGAAGGCGGAAGGAACCCGATTTAAAAAATCTGCCACCTTCAAGCAATTAAAGAATTCTTTTAGATTATTCCGATAAATATTTTTTGGCGATATCAATGTGTGCGCGTTTTCCAAGCAACAGAATGGTATCTCCTTCCCGTAATTCTTCATCAGGACCGGGGTTGACAATATCGACCCCATTTCTTTCTATGCCCACAATACTGGCTCCTGTGATTCGTCGCAACGCAATTTCGCTAATCAAATGGCCATCAGCCGTCGAATTTTTTTTGATTCGCACAAACCTCAATTCAGCATTTTTCAGTAAGGTTGACAAGGGACGCTGATAATTTCGGGTTGGTAAGGGCTGACTCAAGGTATCACGAATAGAAAATTGAACCCTTGCGTACACTTTGCAGAAATGACGCCACAACAGCGTCACCGTAATGGCGAAAATGCTGCCTAAGACCAGCAAAACAGGCCATGGCGGCAGCAAACTCATACCCACCAATAAAAACCAGAGGGTCAGAATACCGGAAATGATCGTAAAGATTACGGCAGCAAAAACGGTTCGTATTTTGGGAAGTTGTTCTTTTGAGATGAAACTGGGAATTCCTAATTCCGCAAGGATGAGCGAAAAGGCTCTTAATTTAACGAACATATGAACCTGAATCGGCAGCGACAGCGTAATGGTGGCGGTCCAAATGATTGTTCGGGAACCGCCAATCCATGAGGGCAGCCACTCAATGCCAGGGAACCATTGGAGGACAATTCCTTTGGCCACAATCAATAATCCGGTAACCAGAATCAGGTCAAGCGACAGTTGCAGAATGATCTTGAGTACAATTTTTCGAATGACCTGATTCCTTTGTCCTTCCACTGAGCTGCCAAGTCGGACAACCCATTGATGATACGTACTGATAAACGATCGGATCATTTGAGGAGAGCTTCGCTCCAGCAGTTTTATCAAACCATCACTGCCCTTAATCAAATAAGGATTAATGAGTACCGTGATCACCGCAACGGCTACCGCAATCTGATATAAAAATCCGCTGGTTGCTTTCAAATCGACGCCCAATTGGGCGATAATAAAGGAAAATTCACCCATCTGCGCCAGTCCGATTCCCACCTTTAAGGCCGTGTCCGGAGCTCCCCCCGCCAAAAAGACGCCCAGTGACGGCATCAGCATTTTTCCCAAGATGAAAACAACAGTCGCGGCGAAAGTGGGGAGGGCGTTATTCAGCAGCATTTCTGGATCCAGCAACATGCCAATGGCCACAAAAAACACTGCGCTGAACATATCCCGAATGGGTTCAATCAGCACTTCTACTTTGTGATTTTCTTTGGCTTCAGAGACCAGTGCCCCTGCCAGAAACGCACCCAAAGCCACACTGTATCCCAATTGAAGCGCAATCAAAGAAATCCCAAAACACAATCCTAAAGCTGTGATCAACAGCATTTCATCACTGCGATACTGCGCAATATAATGGAGCAAGCGGGGAACGATGAAGACTCCCGCAACCACGAGCATGGTGAGGAAAATCGTCAATTGCCCTAAAATCAAACCGACTTCTTTTACATTGATGACACCAGTATTTGCCAATCCCGACAAAAGGGCAATCATCGCGATGGCAATGATGTCTTCAATAATCAAAATACCAAAGACGAGATCCGCAAACTGCTCCCTGTCTTTTCCCAGGTCCCGTAAGGTTTTGGCGATAATGGTACTCGAGGAAATCGCCAGAATGCATCCCATGAACAAGCCATCCATGTGACTCCAGCCAAACCCTTTTCCAACCTGGAATCCCAACCAGATCATAAAACAGCATTCCACAATTCCAGCAATAATGGCCGTCGTCCCCACTTCCACCAGTTTTCGCATCCTGAAATTCTGCCCCAAACTGAACATCAAAAAGATGACCCCAAGTTCCCCAAGGATCTTGATGGTTTCTTTGTTATGCACTGCTAAAATGGAGGGGAAATGGGGACCAATGAGCACACCCGCATGCAAGTATCCCAAAATGACAGGGAGCCTCAGTCGGTGAAACAGAATAGTTACCACTCCGGCAACCGTCATGACAATAGCCAGATCTTTAAGAAGTTCAAACTCGTGCATATTGGGGTCTCAACGATGAATTTATCATTACACAGGTAAGGCAGGAATCCTTTGGAGTCCAGACTTGCAATTTATGTGCTGTCCCAAGGGCAGAAACAGAAATCCGGCGTTATTGAGAAATCCAGTAGTCCTGTTGATATTTCATTTCTTTAGCCCAATACCCGTGAATGAAATCATGTTCGTAGTTCCGTCTTTAGGCCAATACCCGTGAGTGAATTCGGGACTGTAAGGAACAAGGGACCTTCATTACAGTGAGTTAGGCGCTTAAAACAGGTGATCCTGAACTGATGGCGAAACGTTCGTAGTTCCGCCTTCAGGCGGCTTTTCAGCAGAGTTTTCCGCCTGAAGGCGGAACTACAAACCTGATTTCACTCACGGGTATTGGCCTTTAGGCGGTAAGCCCAATACCCGTGCATGAATGTTTTTACGCTGCAATTTTATTAATGAAATTAATAACTTGCTCAAAAAACAGTTCTTTCATATTTTTTTGTTTTTTCTTTGTTTTAAAATCAACTTTCGTAATATT
>JBBCAX010000146.1:0-5138 GCA_051382335.1 Deltaproteobacteria bacterium TL4 | reverse complement strand
AACAAAAAATTAAATTGACAACAAAGGCCAATGGTCCAATATCGCTTCTGCCATCGTTTTCTGGAACAATATCTTCAAGGGTTAGTCTAATCTTTTTGAGTATGTTCGCTTCTTTTTTCATGGTGGTATCTCCGATTGTGAGTTAGAAAAATACCAAAGATACCACAGTTTTCGTAAATTTATGACTCAATTCTCAAAAAACGAGGGATGAGGCTCGACTATCTGAAAACGGAGGTTAGCACCATATGTTTATTATATGCAACTGAATTCATTTAGGTTAAATCCCGAACACCTATGAATATTAAATATGTCTATTTTACGATTCAAGGAGCCTTGGACCGATCTACTTTTTTAAAGGGATGGACAGGTCTGATCCTTGCTGGTTTTATCCAAATCAGTCTCACTCAACGATTGGTTCCCGCTTACGAACAACCTCTTGGTGTTTTGCATGTGAATTGGTTGTTTCATACTATCTGGATTGTTTTCTTCATTGTTTTGGCCATTAAGCGCATGCATGACTATAATCGCCCCACCTACACTGCTTTTTTATTGTCGGTACCTGGAATCGATGTTTTCTTGATTTTAGAAATGATCTTACGGAAGGGGAAGAAAAGACTCAACTATTTGCCTGAAAATCAAAAGCAAGATTATCGCAAATTGTAGAAAAGGCGTCCCGTTCTTAATATCCTCGAGGGGAACTCGAAATCACAATATCTCCCGCTTCTTCCATTGCCCCCACTTTTTTAATGATTTGCCTCTGCGCCCCTTCTACATCGGAAACTTTGACTGGTCCCATCACAGCCAGATCGTCAAGAATCCTTTCAGCCGCTTTTTTGGACATGCCCGTGAAGAGGTGTGTTCTGGTTTTCTCGTTGACTGTCTTCAGGGCTAGTGTCAATTCTTGATCGCTAATTTTCTTGAGGATGGTTTGAAGTTGTCTGGTATCTATCAGTAAAAAGAGTTCTTCAAAGGTTAAAGGGATCAAGTCGTCAATGGTCACCCGGGTTTCCTGCTGTTCAAATCTTCGTAAGTTTTTTTCTTGGTCCAAAAGATTTTCTGGCAAATTATATTGATACTTGATCGCTTTCCAAAGCGCTTCAAATAATTTCAAGAAAGGGGTTGGTGACTTTTCTTCGATATGAAAATCAGTGACATCCTGGCCTAATGTGACAATAAAACAAGGTCCATCCCAGAAATAAGATTCTTTGATAAATAATGGCAAGATGATAGTTTCTTTTCCTTGAGTGACAGAGTCTTCAAGATCCAATTCAAGTCGCAGTTGCCATTTTTCGTTATCGCCAGGCTGAAGTGCTTGCTTTACCGCATTATCATCCTGCGGACGAATCGCTTCTTTGGGAAACGCAATGTATTCGATCCATGAATTGACCAGTTGGCAGGCCACTTCTTCCACCCGATTTCTATGGTCGAGGTAGGTTTTCCTTGCTGTGGAAAATAGATTTTGAAGGTCCTTAAAGCGATCATTATCTTGGTTCGTTTGATGAATCTGGCTCATAGTATTCTCATTGTTAGTCTGGTTTGTCTTCTTCACTTTGCTCACGAATAAAACGTTCAGCTAATTCAATTGTTTTGGTAATAGTAGTCATTATCAATGCTTCCACCTATCGAGTCTTAATCGTGTGTTTTCGTAGGATCTGACTCAGCTTCTCCTTCTTGATTGAGCTTGATGAGTTGGATGCCGTCAACCTTTTTATTCGGTTCATCAAGCGTTCTTACCACCAAGTATCCCTTGTCTGAAGTTTGTTGAATCAAGGGGTCATATCCCAAATTCCCTAAAAGTCGATGCCATTGAATTTTCCCTAGGGGATCCAATTTCAACATCCAATGTTCTTCAATTTTCACTACTTGACGCCCTTCACCTTTCAACGTCGTCCATGATTCACCTAAAGCTATGAAGCCATTATCGTGTGTAGGAATGATCACTTTAGCGGCATCCTGTATCGGCTCGCCAAACGTCTGCTCCCACTGGACCGTGTAATGAGCGTCCAATTTGACAAACCAGGCATCATAACCGCCTGCTCCTCTGGAATTAGTGGAACCCGCTAAAATCAACCCACCATCGTTTGTTATTTGGGCGGAATAAAGATTCTCAATTTTTGGGCCTCCATAGTGCCGTTTCCATTCTGTTTCCCCTTTTTTATTCAGTTTGCGCAAGACAATATCCCGATTCGATTCACGAAAGATGTACTTCATATCCAAATCAACGCCTTCATCACTCACCATAATAATACCGCCGTCATTGGCTAAGAACACAGCTTTCGGTTTTTGCTTAAAGGTTTCAGAGGAAAATTCCCGTTGCCACTGTTCATTTCCAAATTTATCAAGTTTAAGTGCCCATAAATTTTCATTGATTCCAACATTTTTCATAGACACGCCAAGAATGAAAACCCCTTCATCAACGGTTTGCAAAGCCATACGGGCGATATTTTGTTTGGAGTAGCTGGGAAATTGTTCCCATAGCTTTTCTCCCTTTTGATTAAGCCGCAGAATCCAAGCGGAAGAGGCACTAGAGATATTCTCAGCATAGTTTCCCAGGATGACCGTGCCTTGATCAGAAGTTCGAAGAATCGATTCGACACGACTTTGCTTTGGTAAAGGAAAGAGATGTTCCCATTCCAAGGTTCCTTTCTGACTCACTTTGAAGACCCAGGCGTTTCTTTCGTCTTTTTCCTTGAGATACGTTGATGCGAAGATCAGAAGGCCTTGATCGTGAATTTGTCGAATATCGTATAGACGCTGATGTCCCTCCTTTTCTATAGTTTTTTCCCAAACGATAGGAGGCCCCAACGGGACCGAAGGAAATTCAATTTTGTACTGTTTGGATGAAGAGGAGGCTCCCTTAGGAACGTCCTCTTTGTTTGATTCTTTAATACAGTTGACCTTTTTGGTCGACTCCTGTTTTTCAGAGGGAGTTAGAGACTTTGCTACACGGAAACCATCTGTTACAAAACGGGATTTTGGTGACATCCCATATCGATTTGCTGAAGCCAGCACATCATGAGTATTCCTCCAGGTTCCTCCTCGAAGGCCCTTACTTGTCCCTCTATCTGGCCCTTTCGGGTCAACGGATGGACTTTTTGCATAATAGGATGGTTCGTACCAGTCTTGGACCCATTCTGAAACATTGCCGTGCATATCATAAAGCTCCCAAGGATTTGGAAGTTTTTGTCTGACTTCTTTAGTTGAATCTTTGGAAGGATACCGATACCAAGCGTATTTATTTAAGACCTCTTTGTCATCACCACTAGACCATTCTGTTGTGGTACACGCTCTTGCGGCATACTCCCACTCAGCCTCAGTCGGAAGTCGAGAGAGCGATTGTCCTGAGTTTTTGTTGAGCCAAGCGATGTAAGCTTGAGCGTCAAACCAAGACACACAGTTGATGGGATGATTTTCGGTTTCTGAACGATTCCAATTACATAGCAAATGTTTTTCGTCCCCAAATAAATTGACTGTAGATGGAATTTCATAACCTGTGGACTCAATGAACCGGCGATACTCTTTAACGGTAACTTCATGATCTAACAAATAGAACCCCTGAGAGATGGTAACCGTATGAATGGGTCGTTCATCATCAGCGAATCCTAGCCCTCCCATTTGGAAAGTTCCCGGTGGAATCCAGACGTATCCGGAAGGCTGTACTGCGGTTTCGTTGGCAAAGAGCCCTGTTGCTTCGAGCAGGATCAAAACCATTGCGAACAGGAGATATTTTATCTTAGGAAACATAGCTTCCAATCTTCAAATTTTTAATATGGAAATTGATATTTGATGGTTCATTCTTTAACTTCAAGGGTTAGCTCTTCATGAAACAAATCCAATTCTTATGGATGACTGTCTTCTACATCTGATAGATCCTTTTGTCTGATAAAATCAAGTCAAGACGCATCCCCTTACTGTTGTGTTGGGCTTTAATGTGCGTCATTCGATTTCAGACTTCTTACCATTTTTATTTTTTAGAGTTTAGGAAGCAATTGATACAATGTGCGGATTCCCCCGAATTAAGTGGCGCATGATCGGTTCCATAGCACTGAAAGCCAGTGGCTTTCCTATAGGGAACTTTCACCCTATCAAATCACGTTCACGCTGGGCGTACACAAATTGATAGACCTGAACGTGCCCACTGCTCTTTTTCCAAATTTAGCCTATAGATGAAAGTTATTGCCTTTTCGAAGTTCATAGTTGTCGTCATGTCTGGTCATCCAGGCCGTTAAGTCCTTAAATCCTTCAATCCTTAAAATACATCCTCTCATAATTTTTCCTTTCCTTTTTATGGATACTTATAGTATGCTTGCACATATGATAGCATTATTCAAAACGTATTTCTCGGAAAAACATGGAAAAAATTGTAATTGATACCAATGTTTTTATATCGACTTTACTTGGAAAAGAAGGGAGTTACGCACGATGGATTATTGATGCTGTTTTCGATAAAAAGTTTTTACCTCTGATGGGGGATGCTCTTTTCAATGAATATTGGGATGTATTAACAAGGGAGTACCTTTTTGAAAGGTGTCCTATTTATCAAGACGAAAGAATGGAATTTTTTGCTTCTTTTCTGAGTTGTTGTCAATGGACAAAAATATACTTCAAATGGCGACCAAACTTAATAGATGAAAGTGATAACCATATTATTGAGTTGGCTGTTGCAGGTGGTGCTAGACTGATCATCACTAAGAATATAAAAGACTTAATAAGTGGTGAGTTGAAATTTTCTGGACTAGAAGTAGTTACCCCTGAAATATTTGTAAAGGAGGCAAAATGGGTACAATAACAGTAAGATTACCAGATGACACACATCAACGAGTTAAAGAATTGGCGAATTCAAGAAATGTGAGTTTGAATAAGCTATATGAAGAATTCACCGTAATTGCTCTTACTGAGTTTGATGCTGAAAATCGTTTTAGAGTATTAGCGAGTAAGGGGAACGTAAAACGAGGAAAAGAATTGTTAAGAAAACTTCAGGATCATTACGGTGATGATATTCAACCCTAAATAATCAGAGGCTATAGTCATCGTTTCGCCAAAAGGCAGCGATCTTTGAAATCCGGCTTCGACTCCGCTCAGCCTCCGAGTGCGTTCCCTGAGCGAAGCGACTGTCTTGAAAGTCAAGTGGTTTTTAA
>JBBCAX010000145.1:0-4046 GCA_051382335.1 Deltaproteobacteria bacterium TL4 | reverse complement strand
GAAAATGCAGCAAAGATACTTATGCTACGGTCATATTATAAAGCAGGACGATGGAACTTATTGAAACAGTTGGCAAATTCTCATCTCTCAATCTTGAATGCTTAACCCGGAAAATGGGAATGCGCCCCTTGAAAAGTTTAGCAGGTTACAAGAGAAATTAGAAGGGTTGGATGTGGCGCAAAAGGTGATGTCTCTTTACAAAGCAAAAGACTTTAAACCCTCGGATGAAGGGTTTGCGGTAGTAGATTTGATGCCGGAATTTCCCAAGAGTGAGAAAGAGGTTGCCGACTTGAAAAAAAGGATTCAGGACAATGACCTTGTTTATGAGCAATTGGTTTCCAGGGACTTTCAAAAAATGGCGTTTATTGTGCAGTTGAAGAGGTCTTCAGAAATAGATGATGGCCTGTTACGGGAGAACATCAATACCCTGGTTGAAACCTTTCGCGGGCCTGACGCGATTTATGTCTCAGGTTTACCGATTACCCGTTCACAGATCCAAGTGAATATGCAGCACGACTTAAAACGTTTCATGCCCTATGGCATTTTACTGACGATTTTCTTGCTGGCCTTGAGTTTTCGAAGCTGGATCGGTGTTTTTTTACCGTTCATCATCGTGATCATTTCCATCATCTGGACTTTTGGATTGCTCTCAGTTTTGGGAATTCGGTTTACCTTTATTGCCATGCTCATCCCGGTCATGTTGATTGCCATCGCCAATGATTATGGCATTCATATCATCACTCATTATTTTCAACACATTCAAGCAAATCCTGCGCTATCGAAGGAGGAAATCATTCGAACGGTTATGTCCCGATTGGGTTCTCCGATTTTCCTTGCGGGGATCACGACCATCATTGGGTTTATGAGCCTACTCAGCCATATTATGGTTGACGCGAAGAAGGTCGGTTTATTGGCCTCGTTTGGCATACTCATCGCGTTTATCTTGAGTTTAACGCTATTGCCCGCGGTGTTGGTGCTGTTGCAAAAACCCAAGCTGGTTTTTCAGCAGGACTACGATTGGCTGTTGACTCGGTTTCTGAAAAAATGGGCGGTTTTTTTTACCGCTTATCCCAAAATCTTTATGTTCTTGATGCTGGTATTGCTGGTTGTCATTGGTTGGAAAATCCCCGCAGTGGTCGTTGATACGGATCCCAATCACTATTATAAAGAAGACGATCCCTTTCGCGTTAATAATGAGAGGGTTAGTGAAATTTTTGGCGGTTCGACCCAGTTATCCATCATGGTAGAAGGTGATATCAAAGAACCGAAGATCTTGAATGAGATGCTTGAGATGAGCAAATACTTGAAACAAAATCCAAGTATTTCAGAGGTGATTTCCCTTGCCGATCAAATTTCCCGCATGAATGAAGCGTTCCATGGCGGGGATCCTGCCTTTCGGGTAATTCCTGACAGCAGAAACCTTGTGGCACAATATTTACTCTTGTATTCCATGACCGGCGATGCGGATGACCTGGAACACTTTGTCGATTATAACTACCAGCATGCCCAAATCCTTGTCCGGATTAACCGAGTCAGCACGACGGAGATCAATAATTTGTTAACGCAAATCGACCAGTATATTGATCAGCATCATGATAGAACCGTGTTTCCCAGTGTGACAGGTTTTGGAGCGGTGATGGGGGTTCTAATTGGCATGCTTGTCAAAGGTCAAATCATCAGTCTCATCGTTTCGGTAGGTCTGGTGTTTATCGTAACGGCCGTTGTCTTCAGATCCATTCAGGGAGGGGTCTTTGCGATTATTCCCTTATCGATGGCTATCGTTTTAGTCTTCGGGTTAATGGGGTTTCTGGGCATTGAATTAAACGCGGCAACCGCCATGCTTTCCAGTATCATGATCGGTGTGGGCGTGGATTACGCCATTCACTTTTTATGGCACCTGCGCGAGACTTTGCGCCAAACCCCGCAATTGTCCGAAGCGATTGAATTAACTCTGTGTACCTCCGGTAAAGGCATTATTTTCAATGCGTTGTCTGTCATCGTTGGATTTATGGTATTGTTGATCTCAGCCTTCCTTCCCATCGAATTCTTTGGATTCTTAATTGTGTTGTCGATCGGAATGTGTTTATTTGGAGCGCTGGCGGTCTTGCCCGCCTTAATCACCCTGGTTGAACCCAAGTTTTTGTTTAAAAAATGAAGGATTCTCATCTTGTCACCTGAGTTGGAGAAGCAAGCATGAAAAAAAATAGAGATGTCCTCTTGTCACGAATCTTACTTGCGATCAGTTTGATGATTATTACTTACTGGATAGGGAACGGTTTGATATGGTTGTGGAACTGGTATGTCTCGGTAAGTGAATCCGCAGATACTGGTGTTTGGGAAGAGGTTGGACTATTTATCAAAACCAATCTGAGTGTCCTCACCTTGGTCTATGGCATTATTTCTTTACAGGTTTCCGGCGTCGCGGAATTGAAATTTGAAAAAAACTTTCTCGTGGCCTTTGCCCTGGCCATCCTGTTGACTCCTCCTGTCATGATGGCCGTCTATGGTCATAAAAGGGTGCCTTAGACTACAATTCGGCGACTTAAGGAGCTATTTACTGTCCAGACGGGTAATGCCATCCCACGGTTCATTGGGGGTCCTCATTGCGTAGTGCTACACCTCTGTATATAAAGTTGCAGCGCTCGATCATCAGGGTTTTTTGGACGAGTAGGTAATTTACCTAAGTGACGTTGATTTTCCTCTGAACTTTGTTGCTGTTTTTTAGGAAATAAGATTCCTATATGACTCGTTCCATCAAGCAATCCTGAAAGGGGCTAAGGTTTTAGGAAGAATTTCTTCATAGCTTCCATCTTTTACTGACTGGATGTGTGTCTTGCGTTTTTTGCTTAGCTCTATACGTTTTGCCGATATCTCTCCTCTAGAGCGTTTTTAAACGGAACCGTCATAGTCCTTTTTATTTGGTGAATTATTTGCAGAGGTTATAAGTTTTGACAACCTGTTGAATTTTATATGAGCAAAATACAATAAATAAACTATAGAGTTAATACCTTGTAGTGATTAACTGGGATGGGGTGAATGCGGTCTGCCGTGCGAAGGGAGTTATTGCGGACGCAATCAGTGGTTGGATTCTCAAAGCAGGCAAACATGTGAGAGAAGTGACTCAATATCTTGAAGGAGGGATGCATTTAACCCAATGTCGATTGATAAATTCTGGTCTTTTATTTATAAAAAAAAAGCTTTCTTAGAGAAGAGGAGAGAGACAGGGAGGATCGCGGAGATCGTTGGGGATTTGTAAATGTTCTGCCCAGAAGTAGTTTTATTCACACGGTTCATCATAGTCAAAGAACCTAGGAAGAAGCAGATAAATTTTTTGAAAAAATTAAAATCAATAGTGATGGAGAAGCTCCGCTTTTCTTAAATGATGGCTGGAGCGGCTATGAAGAAATCCTCAAAAAGCATTATCGCACTTGGGAACCCATTCCCTATTCTGGACAAGGACGTCCTCACAATCCAATTCAAAAGGTCGAAGCAAATCTCAAATACGCTCAAGTCATCAAGCGTAAGAAACAGGGGAAACTGGTTGAAGTAGAAAAACGAGTGATTTTAGGAGAGGAACAAGAGCTTCTTGCTATGATCAATCAGAAGGAAGAGGCAAAACCATCAATACCAGCTATGTTGAGAGTCGTAACGGCAATTACCGCAAAGATAACAAAAGGCTAACTCGCAAAACTCAATGCCATTCTAAGAAAACGGACATCCATAATGCTCAAATCGATTGGATTACTGTCGTCTATAACTTCGTTAATGAATGTTTAGCTTATAGAGAGTGTCAATCCCGATACCAAACGTTTCCAAACGAAATATAAAAAAATTCTCCAGCTATGGTGGAAGGCTTACTCGATAAACTGCTGACTTTAGAAGAATTATTGATGTTGAGAGTGCCTAAAACAAGGCCTCCCATAAGTGTTCGTGTTTTAAATACTATGATTTCAATCACATAAACAGCCACCTTCTTTATATCCCGCTCCTCAGTTCTCTATCCAATCGCATCAAGGATGTTTCCCGATGTTGATAATTTGGATCGA
>JBBCAX010000144.1:0-63833 GCA_051382335.1 Deltaproteobacteria bacterium TL4 | reverse complement strand
ATTTTCATAGGCACCTCCTATAAAAAATATAGAAGAATATTTCATAATATCAATATAATACCAAACCTAATTCCTAGTACTATAACAAAAAAATCAAACTTGAAATATATTTTAAAACAAACTTCAATCAAACATTTAGCATCTATAGGTGTTTATAAATTTGAATTTCATTAGCAAGGAACTTTTATGATTCAGGGGTTAATCATTTTTGGCGGAATATTGTATGCTGGATATGAAGCTTATAAGGCACAAAAGAATAAAGAAATGCAGGAATCGTTCAAACCAAAATTTCAGAGGAATTCAGCAGATTTCATTCAGATAGAAAGTTCTGCTTCCAAAACAAAAAATTCTCAGAACCTACTTGTAACAACTCCCGATGAAACACTCCAACCCCTTTCAAAAGCAGAAATTCCTGAAAATTATCATGAACAAGAAATAAACACCTACCTCCAGGTTTCTATGATTGCCCTCGGAGTTTCCGTTGCGGGGAGTTTGGCCTTTCCTGCATTGAAACTGGTTTCAGTCCCTCTGCTGATCTATACTTATATTCCAATCTTCAAGAATGCCTGGAAAAGTTTATTTATTGAACACCACATACGTGCCAGTGTTGTGGATTCCATTGCAGGCGTAGCCACCCTCGCAACACATTATTATGTTGCAAGCTCAGTGGCGGGTCTGGCTTATTTTCTAGGAGTGAAGTTTCTCTACAAAACAGAAGATCATTCTAAAAAGCAAATAGGAACTATCTTTGGAAAAACACCGGGCAAGGTTTGGTTGTTCAAAGATCAGGTTGAGATTGAGATTCCTTTTGAGAAGTTACAGGTTGGAGATGTGATTATTCTTCAGGCGGGTGACCTGATCCCGGTGGATGGGTTAATCCTGAATGGTATTGCCTCCGTTGACCAACGTATTTTGACAGGAGAGGCTCAACCCGTTGAAAAAATGAGTGGAGATCCGGTGTTTGCAGCAACTTATGTGATTTCAGGTAAGATTCAATTATCGGTTCAGGAAACCGGAGAGCAGACCACTGCCGCAAAAATTGCTCAGATTTTGAAAAATACTACTGATTTTAAATCCTCCTTGGAACTGAAGAGTGTGCAGATCGCGGATGATTCCTCCATTCCGACTCTGGCGCTAGGCGCTCTTGCTTGGAATTTTTTGGGACCGATCAGTGCGGTTGCCGTGATTTGTTGTAACTATCTGGACCTTGTTAGAATCAGCGCGCCTCTGGGAATTTTGAATTATTTTAAAATTGCTTCTGAAAATGGAATTTTGATTAAAGATGGGCGCTGTCTCGAATTATTAAGTGAAGTGGATACGATTGTTTTTGACAAGACGGGAACGCTTACACTGGAACAACCGCATGTAGAGTTCATCCATGTCTGGAATTCATTAACCGAGGAAGAGGTTCTTCAATTAGCGGCCGCCGCAGAATTTAAACAAACTCACCCCATTGCCCGGGCGATCTTACAGGCTGCTCAGGAGCGGAGTCTGGAGTGTACTCTTATTGATACCGCACATTATGAAGTCGGCTATGGCATTAAAGTTCAAAGGGATCAGGATGTCATTCATGTAGGAAGCCATCGGTTCATGGATAATGAAGGGGTTCAGTGGGATTCTGGTGCTTCACGCGTTGAGCAGTATTGTAATGAAAAAGGTTTTTCTCTCGTGTATGTTGCTATGAATGGTAAGACGGTAGGAGCGCTGGAATTGCACACCACCCTTCGTCCGGAAGCAAAGCGAGTCATTCAGGGACTTCAGGCACTCAATCTGAATTTATATGTTTTGTCAGGAGACCATGAAACACCTACTCGAGAGTTAGCTCAGGAACTGGGGATTGAATCCTGGTTTGCGGAAGTGCTGCCTCAAGAAAAAGCCAAGCTGATTGAGGAACTACAGGCTTCAGGAAAATCTGTTTGTTTTATTGGTGATGGCATCAATGATACGGTGGCGCTGAAACTTGCTAAGGTTTCCATTTCTCTTCAGGGAGCCTCCTCTGCCGCAGTCGATACAGCAGGCATTATTCTGATGGATCGAACCTTGAATCAGTTATGTCCCTTATTTGATTTGGCCAAGGATATGAAACAAAACATGAAAAACAGTTTTTACGCAGCCGTGGTTCCAGGAACTATTGGAGTGACTGGGGTTTTCTTTTTCCATTTCCAGATTTACTCATCCATCTTTCTTTACATGATTGCAGGTGGGGTAGGTGCCCTCAATGCAATGATGCCTGTCCTTCAACATAAGGACCGTTTATTGCATCATCACCGTGCGGACACAGACTTAAATGAAAATCCAGCTTAAGGGATTTTATCCCTATGTTTTTTAAGACGCTTGTGGACTTACACGTTTCAGTCAACTTTTATTTAAGGAGCTTTTATGACACTGCATGAGAAAAAGCATTCGGCATCAGAAGTTAAACCTCATGTGCATATTCAGGAGACATCTAAAGGAAAAGGAGTTTTTTCCAGCAGAGATTATTTAACAGGGGAAACGATCTTGATTGGTCGTCGAACTGAGGATGCTCCGGGCCAAACGATTTATTCCCTGCAGATGGATTTCAATCGTCATGTCCATATTGAAGAGCCTGCCTGCTTTGTTAATCATTCCTGTGAGCCCAATACCGGAGTCAGAAATAATCAGTTTGGATGCTACGATTTTGTTGCCTTGAGGGGTATTAAAGGCAATGAAGAAATTACCTTTGATTATGAAACGACAGAATATGAATCCATCACACTTCCAGACTGTTTATGTGGGAGTTCGTTATGCCGAAAAAAAATACAAGGATTTCGGTTCAGGAAGGAATTCTTAAAAAAACGTTATGGAATATGGATTGCGGATTATCTAAAAAAACAGCAGGAGGATTTCAAGGAGAGTAGGGATTTTAGACAAACTCCATCCAACTATGAGATGATTATTGAGGCGTATCCATGATTGATGTTCCAATATCCAACACAGTAGCTCAAGCTTCCCGTCAATATCTGGAAAATTTTTTTCTGGAGTTAGGAGAAGAATATGAAGGCCTCTATCGCTTTTGGTGTCAGGCTCTTCTCAAAATGCACCCCTATCTTCCAGAAACTCCCTACGCCCTGGAAATCGGGGTAGGTCCCACTCTCTATACCACCATCCCTCTGGTCAGGTATTTTCGGAATATTCATCTGACCGATTATGTTGAAGACAGCATGGCAGAAATCCGATTATGGCTTCTGAAGGATCCTTCGGCCTTTGACTGGACACTCTGCATCAGGCTTGTTCTCCAAACAGAAGGATTACCTGTTACAAAAGAGGCGGTTGAGGAACGGGAAACCTTATTGCGTCAGTCTATAACTCTACTTTCAGGATGTAATTTAAGAGAATACTGGGTTTTAGGAAAACCACAGGATCCCCAATATGATCTGGTGACCGCGCATTACTGTACTGAGACAGCAGTCTCTACCTCTGATGAATGGAAACAGGTTGCACAGAACATGATTCGCCTCGTTCGTCCAGGAGGCTGGCTTCTCCTGAGTTTATCCACCCATTTGGAATTTAAAAATTGGGTTTACGATACAGAACCGGCAATACCTCCTGTTCCAATTTCAATCGACTGGATTAAACCCTGTTTATTTGAATGTGGAATAAATCCAAAGGACTTTCAGTACGAATACCTGCCTGCGCCAGATGGACGTCCATACGCAGGAACTCTTATGATTATTGCAAGGAAAAGCTGATATGGAGTGGTGGAGTCGTAACGATTTGGGGTACAAAAATGGAGATATGTTTCTGGGAGATGAGAATCTCCATGAATTTGTAAAGTCTGTAGATACCCCCTGCTTTCTTTATAATTCAACTCGCATTACAGAAAACATACGGCGACTCCATCAGGTACTTGGTTCCCAGTTTTCCTCGTTCCAAATTTTTTATGCCATGAAAGCTAACCGGAATCTTCCGTTACTCAGCCATATAAGGGCGTTGGGACTAACCGGAGTTGATTGTTGTTCTCCCAATGAAGTGTTGTTGGCAAGGCAGGTTGGATTTCAACCGTCACAAATCTCCTTTACAGGAACAGCGGTTTCCAATCAGGATTTGGAACGACTGCTCCGATATTCTGAGATGCGGATCAATTGTGATTCCCTGAGTCAGATTCGACGCATTGGAGAAAAAGTTCCAGGACGCAGGGTCGGAGTTCGTATCAATCCGGGTTCTGGAACTGGCTATAATGCCTCATTTCAATATTCAGGGGATAAAACGACCAAATTTGGAATCTATGCGGATGCTTTTCCTGAGGCACTTCAACTTATTAGAAAGTATCACCTTGAATTGGAAGGGATTCATTGTCATCTAGGATGGGGAACCCTTACCCCCCAATTACCCTTGGTAAAGTCAGCCCTCGATAAAATTCGCTGGTTCCTCGAAGAATGTCAGAAACACTCAACCATCCACTATGTTAATTTGGGAGGAGGACTTGGCATTCCAATAACAGAAGACGATGAAACATTGGATTTAGAGCAGTGGGTTCATTTGAGTGATTCTTACCTCAAGCCCTTCAAGGTAAAAGTATTTGTTGAACCTGGAGACTATCTGGTCAAGGATGCCGGCGTTCTACTGGTTCAAGTTACGGCTGTAGAAAAAAAGCGTGACAAATTATGGGTCTTTGTGGATGGGGGTAGCAATCTTTTGGGAGAACCTGCTTTTTATGGAATTCCTCATAAAATTGTTCCTGTCCATGCTCCTGATCCAGCCCTCCAAACGATTCCAATGTCTGTTGTTGGAAATATTAACGAAGCCATAGATATCCTGGCAGAATCCGTTCATTTGCCATCCAATCTCAAGGAAGGAGACTTCCTGGCAATCCTCAATACCGGAGGTTATGCAGTTTCCATGAGTTCCAATCATTGTATGCGTGGTCAGTTTCAGGAATATTTTCTTTGAAATATTAGAAGTTTTGTGGATAGGATGTTTGTTGGAGGTCCTTAATTTTTAAAATTAAGGATACATAATATTATTTTAACAATATTTTTTATATGCGATCCATTGTTAATTTAAACAGTACAATCAGACAAACGGTTTATTTTAGCAGGATGAGAAAAGGTGAAATTGTTATCAGAAAAGGCTCAGGCTATTTTTTAATGAGTTCCAGACTTCCCCAGCAACTAACATCACCAGTAGCGGTGATGATACAGGTAGAGGAACCTCCTGCGGCAAGATATTGTATTTGCATTATATTTTCTGGAGTAACGAGGATAGGAACTGGCTCATTTTTCAGCCCTCCTTTTTTTAATTGTCCTTCCGTACCTCTTCCCCAGCAATGGACATCACCATTATTTAATAAAGCACAGTTGTGAGATTCCCCAGAAGCCAGTTGTGAAACCTCAGCAAGCGCTGAAACAAACACAGGCTTCAGGCTACCTTCTAATTTTCCATCACCTAATTGTCCATATTTTCCTTCCCCCCAACATTGAACCTTCCTGTTTTTTAAAAGGACACAGGTGTGATGCAGTCCTGCTGAAATTTCTATTGCATCCTTGATTCCTTCAATTTTTTCAGGAATACCATTCTTTTCATGTAAAGCAACTCTGCCTTGTTGAGCATAATCTTTTATGCCCCAGCAGTAGACCTCCCCTGATTTCACCACGCCGCAACTATGATGTTCTCCTAAAGCAACTGACTGTACCTCATTAATATTCTTCACTTTAATAGGTATCGATTGTTTCATTACAGATGAGTCATTACCGAGTTGACCATAGAAACCATCTCCCCAGCAAAACAGGGACCCCTCATTGGTCACGGCACAACTATGCGCCACACCAATGTCAATGCGTTCTACATTGATTAAATCTCGAACTTGTACTGGGATAAACTTAGAACGGGTACCGCCATCGCCAAGTTGTCCCAAATCATTAGAACCCCAGCATTTAACAGTACCGGAGTGAGATAAGGCACAGGTATGACGAGTACCAGCGGCAATTTGTTTGGCATCATTGAGTTCTTGAACGAGGATAGGGGGTTGTGATGTACGTACCCCTTGAGCACCTAATTGACCGGACTCCCCTTTCCCCCAACACTCAACTCTCCCCGAACTGCTCAGACGGCAAGCATGGTTCATTCCGAGGCTTACCTGAATCTGAAAAATATCAAGATTTGTTAATTTGATAGCGCCTGGTTTGAGACCGTTATAGTGAGAATCGTTAGAAAGGGAAGGTTTGGTTTCAATAAAATAAATTTGGTCTCCGTCAGGACCATAATCATTTACCCCGATGACTTTTATCAACTGAGGTTGATTCCAATCATCCGGTGTGAAAAGAACCTGGGAGGTAGAGACTTGTCCTTCGTCAGGAGCACTGCTGAAGACGTCAATTTGCACACCAGAAAGAGGTTGAGAACTGAGTTTTATCTCAATTTCTGCAGCTTGTCCCTCTTCTGAAGTTACATTTGAAAGCGAATTCCATAGGATATCCGGACGGTCATTATCCATATTTTTAAGCGTCAAGGAAGTTGTTTTTATTTTTTGATAAGACTCATCCTGACTTTCAACAGGACCGAGTGTGAGGGTGTAAGGTTGATCTCCATCGGCCACAAAATCATCTTGACCTGTAACCGTTACGATCTGGGATTCACTCCAATTATTCCGATCAAAGAAAACCCTGGTTGGAGTAACCAGACCTTCCTTGCTATTCTGACTCTTGAGAGTCACACTGACAGGAGCCTTAGGTTGACTGCGAAGTCTGACTGAAAACGTAGCCGTACCATCAGGTTCGTGCGTATTCCCACTGATTTCGCTATGTAAAAGCCCAACCTGATCATCATCCAGATTCTTAAACACAAGAGGCGCTTGTTCGATTTTTTGATAATGGGTGTCTCGGCTTTGAGATAGATCCATTTGAACCTGATAAGCTTGAGCCCCATCAGCTTCATCATCGTTTAAGCCTATAATCGTAAGCCACTGTTCACTATTCCAATCCTTGATATTAAAAGTCATTTTATCAGGAGTCACATAGGCTTCAGAAAGGTCTGTGCTGGTAAAATTAAGGATTATCCGATCCTGAGGTTGAGAAAGAAGTTTGATTGGAATACGAATTTGCGTCCCTTTTTCGGTAGTGTATTGCTCTTTTGGGATCTGAAGGGATATCCCGTCCAAATCATCGTCTTTATTGATCAGTTTGAGACTCTCCAAACGTAGATCCCGGTAATGATGATCACGACTTTCAATAGTTGAAAATTGAATTTCATAAGGTTGACGACCATCATGCTGCTCATCATTCACACCAATGATGAGGATTGTTTGAGTTTGATTCCAGGTATCAGGGGAAAAATAGACTGAAGGCGCAGAGAGTCGGCCTTCGGTCAGATCACTGCTTTTCATGTGGATCAGGACGTCTTCAGCGGGTTTGCTTTGTAACCTCAGATTCATTTTAACGCTACTGCCTGTTTCTGAAGTTTCTGTTCCTGAAAGTGTGATTAAAACATGGGGAACATCATCATCACTATTTATAAAACTCAGTGGATCAAGTTGAATCCCTTGGTAAGTTGAATCGAGACTTTGTGAGGGTCCCCAAATGATTTGAAATTCTTGATTTCCATCAGTTTCCGGGTCATCAACACCTTTAATAGTTATCGTTTGGTTTTGATTCCATTGGTTTGAAGTAAAGTGAAGTTCAGAGGGAGCGATTGTCGCTTCGCTGGCATCACTGACAGATACGGGCAAGATCACATCTGCGGAAGGTTTGACTGTAAGTTTAACAGCAATTGAGGCGGTATCTCCAGCTTCAGCGGTGTGGTTGTGGTTCGTGGAAACAATGAATCCGCTACTTTCATCATCTAAGTTTATAACAGTCACAAAAGGGAGCGTTACACCATTATAAATAAGACTTTTACTGATTGTCGGCCCCAACTCTAATGAATAACTCTGAGGACCGTCAACTTCCTCGTCGTCAACGCCTTGTACTGTAACTATTTGAGGCTTGGACCAATTGTCAGGAGTAAATATAAACGAATCCGGTTGGACTTGTCCTTCCGTTAAATCAGTGATTTTTACCTGAATGATCACATCCTCCAAGGGGCGGGATTGTAATCGCACGGTAAATGAAGCGGTCTTTCCGGTTTCAGACGTTTGAACTTCCCTTGTGCTTAGAAAAATACCAGGAATTTCATCATCGGTATTAAGGACATCAACGCTTCCTGGAAGGATCCCACGATACTGTGGATCCCGACTGATGGCCGCTAATAAATGAATTTTGTAATTTTGATTTCCATCAGCAACGTCGTCATCCACTCCGGTAACTCTGACTTTTTGAGGTTCTTGCCATGAGTCGATATCAAACAATATTTGGGTTGGCTCGACATTCCCTTCGTGGGGATTATCAATTTCCAGAGGGATCACCACATTAGCTCTTGGAGCATTGGTAAGGGACACTGAAAATTCGGCCCACCCCCCTCGTTCTGAGGTGACAACGCTGTCCGTATTTATTTTTATTTCTGTAGCACTTTGAATTGAAGATTCCTCACTTTCACTGCACCCTGAACAAAGAAGGAACAAGAATCCCAGAGTGAAGCCCAGTAAGTAATATTGTTGATGAAACATGTTAGCCGAATGGAATCAAAAAAGATGAGTTTGTGAACTCATCTTTAAGCGGATAGGTTACCAATCTAAATAATCCCTATTTTTTGCGGAGGATGACTTTGAACCAGAAGAAGAGGAAAGTTTATTAACCACTAAAGGCTCCGAATGTTTCTTGGGAATATTTTCTGAATACGTGGGAGAAGGAACCTCATAATCAACGGAGGCACTGCGTGTACTCTTTTTTATAAGATTGTGAAGGCTTCCGGTGATAATGATATGGATCCGATCCATCATCTTTTGAGATGATGAGGACAGTTCCTCAGAAGCCGCAGCATTTTCTTCGATTGTCGAAGAAATTTGAGTCATGCCATCTTTGATCAAACTTGAAACGGCCGCTTGTTCTTGAGTACTTGCGGAAATTTGTTCTACCAACTCTGCGGTATTATTGACGTTCGTCACAATGGATTCAAGTGCTTTCGCTGTTTTTTCAGAAAGTTGTGTTCCTTCAATAACACGGGACTGACTCTCCTTGATTAATTTGGTGATATCATCCGTTGCTTTTGCACTGCGCTCCGCTAATTTTCTTACTTCATCGGCAACAACCGCAAACCCCTTTCCTTGATCTCCAGCTCGAGCCGCTTCAATTGCAGCATTTAATGCCAATAAATTAGTTTGTTCCGCAATTTCTGAAATAACGTCTATAATATCCGCTACTTCGTTGGATGAATCTCTAATTCTCAAGATAGACGCATTCGCCTGACGTACCGCTTGTTCCCCAAGTTTAACCTGTTCCGTGGACTGATGTGCCGCGTCAGAAACATTATTGGCATTATTGGCAACGTTCTTGATGGACGTGACCAACTCCTGTAAGGATGAGCTTATTTCCTCAACCGAAGCATTTTGAGTTTGACTGCTTAGGGAAACTTGTTTTGCGACATCCGCAATATCAACGACCATGGATTCAATCGAGTGTAACGTTCCCTGAATACTCTTCGTAAATAAAACAACCAGGAAAAATCCCAAAATGATGATCCCACCAAAGATCAAAGCGGTCACCCGTTCTTGACGGTAGATAGGGAATAAGATTTCAGCCCTGTCGACTTCGATACATAAGATCCATGGGTACTTTGGATCATGATTATAAAGCCCGAAAAATTCATTGCCGGATTCGTCTTCATAATTCCCCATGACAGTCCCTTGAACAACCACTTTATTAAAACCTTCTCTTTCTAACAGGAATTCCTGTTGTTCCTTGTCTTGTACGATTTTTTGTCCGTTTAAGGCGGTAATGAAGATTTTACCGGTTTCTCCAATTTGGAAGTTTTCTGCTAAAATCTGATTCTGATAGGCAATCATAACTTCCGCAACTATCACGCCAAGGACTTCCCCCGTTACGTCAAAAACAGGCTGCATGGACAGTTGATGGAAATGATCTTTCTCAGAAAAACTATAAAAATCGGTAATCGTTGGTTTTTTCAGGGACTGTTGGAAAAAAGAGGACTGTGAAATATTTTGCTCTAAGTGTGAAGAAGTCGAATTTTCGTGGGGAGGACTGACGATGACTTTGCCTTCGGCATTAGTAATGAAGACATGATGCAGCTTTCCCCAATAAGACTCCTGATAATTTAATAAAACTTCATTAGCATTCTGAAATGCTGGGGTTTGACTGATATTTCCCTCAGAATTAGCAGACAACCGGAGCAATTCGATAACGTTTTTATTGTTCGAAAGTGCTTTCAATTGCAGTTGAATATCCAATAAAAAATTATTGAGTGTTTGCTGTTTGATCTTAGCTAGCGTGGAAAGGTGTCGTTCAATCTCGTTTTCAGCCTGATTCACTTTTACCATAAAATTATATCCACCCACCAGGACGAGAGGAATCAGAGAGGCGAAAATAAAAAATAAAATAAACTTTTGTTTAATTGAAACCATTTGTAACCTTCTCAACGCTTTCAGTGAGTCATTTAGAAATAAAAGAGGATTCCGAACGATTCAGCACCCAATTGTCAATAGCGGACATCAAGTGGATACTGTTAGGGAACTTGAATGTAATGTACAAGTACAAAATGTTTGCTCTAGACTGTCTCTGTATTTATTATGTAACCAAGCTCGGTTTTCAGTGTTCAAACGCACAGCACCTTTGCATAACAAAAACTTGATTACAAATCAATCTATATAACACTTGTCATTTTTATCATTGAACGATTTAATAAGCTTATTCCATAAATTGAGCTTATTTCATACTTAGAACACACTCACTTTGTTGACTTTTTTGACATTCTGGTTCCATACTGCTATAAGGACCTCAAGTTTCGATAAACGCTAGTCCACCAGAGATTCATGGTAACCTCAGTTAACAATTCAAAAAAAAGTTGCCATTTTTTAGACTAAAACGTTTGTTCCCCCTCCTAGTCAGGACTTAATGAAAATAAAAAAAAATCAGGTTCTCAGCACCTTAGCCAAACACACAGATTCTTTATCCATCAAACAACTCCGCCAAATGTTAGGCTTGAACAAAAGATATCATTTTCAGGTAAAGGATTTATTGCATGAATTGGTTTTAGCAGGAAAGGTAGCAAAACGCGGCACACGTTTTTCTATTGCTGAGATTTCCCAACATAAGCCTCATGCGGTTAGACACAATCAAATCACTCATCCCCCCCACCATCAATCCAACGCTTCCCCCAAAGCCCATAACTCAGAGAAAATCAAAGGGATCTACACCACCACCTCAAAGGGTTATGGCTTTGTGATTATTGGTAATGGCCAAGAGGATCTCTTTATTCCTCCCCATAAAGAGGGAGGAGCCATGGATGGAGATGAGGTTCTGGTAGAGTTGATTCATGCTCACGGACGAGGTAAATCGAGAGGTCAAGTTGTTAAAATAACCAAACGTCATTGTTTGCGTGTGATTGCCAGACTGGTGCGGCATCAAAATAAAATTTTGGCTCTGCCTCTTAATCTGAAATCAGGACTGCCGCCCGTTCAAATCATTGCAAACCCTGAATATCCTGATATTCCGCTGGATTCTTTTGTAGAAGTCGAAATCATAGACGTACAACAACCTAAGCACAAAGCTTCCAAAAAAGCGGAATATTTTGGGAAAATCGTTTCTGTCATGTCGGGACAATCTTTGGAACAAATAGCGTTAAACACCTTACTTGCAGAAAATAATATCAGAACCACCTTTACCGAGGAAACCCTTTTTTGCGCGAATCAATTACCCAAACGGGTGGTTTATGACCCGGCCTCAAAGCGGGTTGATTTACGGAGTTGTCATTTTGTGACTATTGATGGAAAGACAGCTCGTGATTTTGATGATGCGGTTTATGTTCAAGCCCAGGATTCTGGGGGATATCAACTATTTGTCTCCATTGCCGATGTGGCGCATTATGTTCAAAAGGATGACCTTGTGGATCAGGAAGCTTACCAAAGGGGAACCAGTGTTTACTTGCCCACACATGCCATTTCAATGTTGCCCGAAGTGCTCTCAAATAATTTATGCAGTCTGAAGCCAGGTGTCAACCGTTTGACCTTAACGTGTCAAATGACACTATCTGCTGAAGGAGAAGTTGATAATTACTCCGTTTATGAAAGTATCATCCGGAGTCATGGACGCTTGGTTTATGAGGATGTAGAAGATTTTTACCAAGAAAAAGCCACCCCAATTCGCAATGAGGAAATGCGGGAACAATTGTTGCTCATGAAAAAACTAGCCGATATTCTCATTCGCAAACGTTCAAAACGCGGGGCCATTGATTTTGATTTTCCAGACTTTGAGATTGAATTAGATGAACATGACAAAATGTGGAACTTAAAGAAACGTTACCAGTCTTCCGCGATGAGAGTGATTGAGCAATTTATGTTAGAAGCCAATGAAACAATAGCATCACATTGTAAACTTCATAAGATTCCAATGCTCTTTCGAAACCATTTGGGACCCGATCAAATAAAGTTGATGAGTTTACAGAAAACGTTTTGGTTTCATGGGATTAAGGTCGATCTCAGTTCAATAGAAAGTTCCAGGGAGTTTAATGAAATTTTCGTAAAAATAAAAGACCTGCCCAATCGGAATCAACTTCAGTTAATGCTCCTTCGTTGTATGTCCCTAGCTGTTTACAGTCCCTATAACAAAGGACACTACGGTTTGGCCGCGCCTAATTATTGTCATTTTACTTCGCCGATAAGACGCTACCCCGATTTATTACTCCATCGTGCACTGAAAACCCATATCAGGGAGACACTGGAGAATAAGGGCAAACCTAAAAACAGTGTCCCTGAAAGTATTGGTGATTTTCTCTCGCAACAGGAACGACGAGCCGAAACCGTAGAGAAAAAAAGTACTAAATTAAAAATTGTCGCTTTTATGGAAAATAAACTGGATGAAATTTTTGACGCGCAAGTCATATCCGTAGAAAATTCAGGTTTTTCGGTTGAATTAAAAAAATATTCCATAGAATGGTTTATACCACTGGAAATGATTGATGAGGACTTGTATATTTATGATAAAGTCAGTTTAAGCCTAAGAGGAAGATATAAGCATCGAGTTATCAGATCAGGAGTCCCGTTAAAACTTAAACTATTACGAACGGATCTTTTTCAACAACAAATGGATTTTCATGTTGAATCCTGGGAACAACTCCCAAAAGCTGTTCCCTCAATACCCAGTAAAGAGTAGAGTGGCCTATGGATAATGTCTTTTACACCATTTCTTCCTATCCGGCCTGTGTCGAAGGAATTAAACTACGAAAACATGATAATGAGTTGTCGTTTGATGAAACGTACAGCTTGCCTGATGTGGGAAATGCGGAACATAAAATTCCGCTAGCCGTTTTTTTAGAAGCGCATTCGTGGAAAGAACAGCATGTTTCAGTGATTGTGCCCACGGAAAAGGTAACCTGTCGAATCATCAACTTGCCCTTTCAAGATAAGAAAAAAATCAAACAAATTCTGCCCTTTGAGATTGAAAATGAAATTATGTGTCATCTTGACGAGGTCCACTACACTTATGAAGTCTATCCTCTTGCTGATGAAACATCGGATGTATTACTGCTGGTCCTGGACCGCTCATATCTGGAAGCGTTACAACAATTATTTTTTGAATGGGAGATTCTTTTAAATAATGTTGAATGCGCGGCTTATGTCTTGTTTAAATCGATTCCGGTGACAACCAATCAACCTATCTTCCAAATTTACATAGGGGCTGATGAGTCCTTTGTGAATCATATCGAAGGAGGAAATTTAAAAGGAGTGAAGTTTTTCCCCAACAGGATCCCCGATTTACTGGCAGAATACTGGAATGTTTTTTCTGTAGATCTCATGACCTTTGCGGAGCGTTTTTCCCTGCACGATGAAGAACATCAGCCAGAGGACCCTCAGCAAAAAAAGGAATTTAAACTATTTTGGGAACTCAAAAAAGAAATTTATGGGCTATGTAAGCAATTTAATATTTTTTTAAAAACTCATCATTATTACGGAGATTGCAAAATACTGCTGCATGGGTTGTTTGGAACAATGCTGGAGTGGAAAGGTTTTGAGTTTCAAGTTTGTGCCTTTCCCTTTGTTGAGGCACAGCCCCACGCTACTCCCCCCCCGGCGCTGACTTCGCCTGAACACAGTCAAACCCCCGAAGGACCAGAATCATTAGCCGTCCAAGAAGGCACTTCGCAGAAGATCGATGCCCCAAGAATGGATAAACAACAACCTCTCAAGGAACAAGTGGAACTGGGAGATAAGCATGAGCCAACAATCGTGGAAACCCCCTCATCGGAACACAAAGAAGAGCGCCCTGTTGATTTATCCCCTCCTCCTCAAAAAGCAGGCGCCTTAGTCAGCACCAACCGTCAGGTCATTTTCTCGCCTTTGCAAGGACGTTCCCACTGGGGCATACTGGGTGATTTACATCATTATAGTCTTGCGCATCTGGAAGGCGGAAACTTGAGTTTCCACTCTGAAGGAACACCTTTATATCGTTTTTTTCGTAAATACCGCAATTCCGCTATTTGGGGAAGTGTTTTGCTGGTCCTGGTGATCAGTATTTCAATTACCAATTATGTATTGAGACTCAAACTTATTGGACAGGAAATGGCGTCGTTAGATCGCCAGATTGAAACAACGTTAAACCAATTGCTTGGAGAGGAGAGTGAAGGCAGCGTCAAAGCCAAGATCGGACTCTTGCAAACCAAGATTCAAAATCGTCAGCAAGAAATAGAAGTCAGTAAGAAGTTTGAAAAGCGGGAATACCGTCATGTAACCTTTTTGAACAAACTGTCGGGAGTCCTGGAAAAAGAGATCAATTTCCGGATCGACATGCTTGAATATAATCAAAAACGGTTTTCCATCAGTGGTGTGATTGAAAGTTATGACAGCTTGCAATTGTTAAAAAGCGGCATATCCAAATTGGATGAATTTCAGAACAAACAAATTAACGAAAAAAACAGGAACAGTTCTGATGGAATCATTTATACAATTTCCCTTGAATTGTGAGGACTGACTTTGGAAATTTCGAGCCAATCTAGACCTTAGCCGAAAAGGTTTTTGAACTGACCGTCCTCTACTTGTCCTGAAAATCCTCACTTCACAATATTCATCAACCGGCCATAATCACTCACCACCTCGTATTTAACGTGATCTGTGGTGAGACAGGTAAAGAACTTTCGGGCACAGTCGATCTTGCATTCTTCAATCTTCCTCAGTTCCAGGGAGGACATGGAGCCTTTGGTTTCAGCAACGAAATAGTTTAGCAAAAGACAGTTTCATTCTTTGTTGTGATTTTTTTATCATGTATGTTAAGGGGGTAGCCAAACCTAAGATTGAACTCAACCCATTAGTCCTTATCCCGAATTCATGTTATAAGACAAAGCGAAAACGGTACAGAGACAAACTTAAATCTCCCTTGAGGAAAAAAATGAAACAAGGATTTCCGCCTATAGCTGAAAAAACAGCAATCATCCTGATTTTGGGGACGATGCCAGGAGAGGAATCGTTAAAGAAGAAGGAATACTACGCGCATCCAAGGAATGCTTTCTGGGAAATTATGGCCAGTCTGTTTGACTTTAATCCTTCATTAAACTACGAAGAAAAAAATGAAATTTTAAAGGACAACCGAATTGCCCTCTGGGATGTGATGAAAGCTTGCGAGAGAGAAGGCAGTCTTGATTCAAAAATTAAAAAGGATACGATCATTGAAAATGACTTTGTTTCGTTCTTCAATAAGTATCCGAATATAAGTTATGTTTTTTTTAATGGTTCACGAGCAAAACAAGAGTACACCAAAAGAGTTCTACCAAAGTTAGCAGAATCAAAACATGAGATAAAATATGCGCAACTTCCCTCAACAAGTCCTGCGATGGCCCATTTGTCGCTTGACGAAAAGATTTTGGAATGGTCAAAGCTTATCAGGAAGCAATAACAAACATAAAACTCAGGCCAAAAGAGACACTAACGAATGAGGATACGCTGGTTATTAATAAAAATAGTTATAATCTTCTGTTGCTACGGGTTGATCACGGCATGCGGTTCTAACGACGATGCGTCGTCTGGAGGAACCAAAAAAGCCACGCCGTCAACTGACGAAAATGTTGGTGTTCAAGAAGATCTGTCGGATCACAACGAGGCACAAAATAACGAACAAAGTTCTGAGGCAGGTACGGTTCATGCCAGTATTCCGGTGAATCTTGCGTCAGGACTGAGCTTTTATGATAAAGACCCTGATCCAGGAGAGTTAAAAGGCGTTGTTCAGATCGAGAAAGCAGCGAATGAAAGTGATATCACAGGTTATGCTATTTATTGGGGAGCCTCCTCAACAACTAAATTGACTGAAAAACCACTGGGTTTGCTGGATCAAACAAGTGAAGCCTTGACCCTTCAAATCAAAGAAAACTCCTTACTGCCCGAAAAAGCGACACACCTCTTGGTTTATTCCCGGAATGAACAAGGAGAGATGAAAAATGGAGTAGGACTTTTACTGCAGGATCTGGTCATTCCCAAACTGGTTGCCAGAGGCGGTGGTAACATTGCGGGAGTGTCCCAAAGCAATTCGCTTGAAGCACTCAACAGTAATTATTTAAGAGGTCATCGTTATTTTGAAATTGATTTGAGTTGGACTTCAGATCAGCAGTTGGTGTTGCTAGAAAACTGGCATGAACGTTTGAGTGCTCTCTTTGAACTCGTTGAGGGGCAAGCCGGAATAAAAGATTTGCACACCTTTCAAATACTGTCCATGAAACAGGGATTAACTGCTTTAACCTTTGATGATTTTCTGACGTGGCTCGCCTTGCATCCCACCGTTAAAGTGATTTTAGATACCCAGGAAACAAACGTTTCGGCCCTGTTGAAAGTTGTTGCTGACAAAGCCTCAGGCTATCAAGCGCAATTGCTTCCTCAAATCTATCAAATTCAAGATTATGACGAGGTTCTAAAACTGGGGTATCCGAATATTATTTTAGCCCCAAGATCCGACGCTCCCTCCAATTCTGAAGTTTTTCAATTTATTACCAAGGCGCACCCCTATGCCATCGCTGTGAATAAATCCAGGGCCTTAAACGCCTCCTTTGCACAGCAACTCCACGACTTGGAACAGTTTGTTTTTGTTGACGCCGTGAATACGATCAATGATTGGTCTCAACTTGATCCAAAGGGGGTTTGGGGAATTTACAGTGATGTCTTGATTGAGTCGAAAAAAGAAATTATAGAAAATACAAACTGGATACAAAGTGTCGAGAAAGTCGTTCACGATATTAAGAACAACACCTTCCGTATCACAATTCAAGGAACAGAGATTATCGGCAAGATTACCGTTACAGAGGGCATTGAGCATGTTTCATACCGTGATGTTTTTCAATTCATCAGCAATCAATTTATCCGTGTTGGCGTTCCTGAAAATCAAAAATCGCTAATCCGTATCCGTGTAACGCCCCTGACTGGAATTCCTGAAAAAGTACTGGTTTATGATGAGAAAACAGACAAAATCGATATTTTGCCAGCGGTTAAGGATCAGGATTCCTACCTGCTTGAAGACGAGGCAGATGCCATCCAATTTGCGTTGGTCATTCCCCATGATACCAGCCTGATGAAAGCTACCGAAGAATGTCTGGGTAAGGCGCCTTTTGAAATTTTAAGCAGAACCGCCACCACCTTATCCATCAACGTCAGCCCCTGTCTCGCCAAGGGCACCGTGATTTACTATAAACACCTAGCAACTTATGATCTCTCTGATAATGAAATTTGGGAAGAAGAACAACGTTGGAATGAAGGATTTATAGGAGAACATCAGAACCAGTTTTTGCTAACAAATTTAAAATCAGGCCGATATCGCATCACCCTCCGAAAAACGAAACTGACGCAAACTCTACTAAAAGATAAAATCGAAAGTGAGGATTTTTGGATTCAAGAGGTCTATATTCCTCACCCGATCCCTTCCAACCATGCAGAACTTGCCCAAAAATTTCTCCCTATCGGTGTTTATCATCAGGAGGAAAGCTACTTCCCTGTGTACTTGGAAGATTATCTGGGTTATGGAGGTATTGAGGACACGGTCAAAGTGGTGACGTTGAATGGACAAATCCAGGTTCCGATGCCTGATTTGATGCAATTCATGAAAACCAATGGACATGTGGATTATCGTTTCAATTTTACGACCTGTGAAACAAATCGTCCTTTAGAACCAGGAATTGCCCTGGGGTGGCCTTGTGAAACACCCGTTCATTTTAGAGACATCCTTGGTGATGTTAAAGCGCCAGTGATCTACTACGATGTTGTGGAAATTGGGAATCGGGTTTTTTTAAGCTACTATAATTTCTATGCGTTCGACCCCAAAATGGGGACGGTTGAGCTCCCAGGTGCAGGAGCTCATGCACTTGACAGGGAAAGCTTTACGATTGAGCTGGATGCGGATCAAAAGCCATTGTCCATCACACTCGGAAATCATATTGGAAATGATACCTTGTTTCTGGGAAATGAAACCATCGAAGTCAATATTTCGTTGTCTAGAGGACGCGTGAAAATTCCTTGGAATCATGCGTTGAAAATTGGAAACCATCCCGCTGTTTATTACGCGCTTGGCTCACACGCCGTTTATCCGGTTCATGGAACCTACAAAACCTATACGGTTACGGAAGAGGCCGGAAGCGCAACGGTCTCGCCCAAAACCATTCCGCCCTCTGTATGGAAAATCGCGCACTTGGATTATACGTCGGCAGCGTTGCAATTCCTGAATTACAGCGGCTATGTCGCGGATGTTTTGGGACCAACCAACTCCAAATATCCCCCTGCACTTCGACGACATCATGTTCAATCATGGGTTGATGACGCGGATACTTCCTACCATGAAAATTATCCTGCCAGGCTTAAACCAGAACTTGAAGCCTTGTTTCAACCCAAGTTCGAAGGAGACATAGCCTACCTCAAAGGCGCAGCCCTTTCTTTTTAGTTTCTTATTTTTCTTCACTCACACTTCGCAAAAGATCCAACCAATAATTCCTTCGCTGATAAAGAATACTTAAGGCTTTTTTGAAAGGTTCCGGCTCTACAGGCAAAAAGAACAGATAATCCGCGCCGTGTCTCTGACTGCTGATGACCGTACTCATTGAGCGCTCTGGACTTATAAAAATCAAATTGGCGGATGACGCGATTTTACGAGCTTCTTTTTTAAGTTCAAAGCCCTGAAACTTCTTATTGTTGACTTCAATGATCAAAAGGTTGCACGGGTTGTTGTCAAGATGACGCAAGCCAGAATCCCGATCAGAAAAAGCGACCACTCGGTAGTATTCTTCTATCAGCGGCAAAAGTTGTCCAATCGTTGGCTGTTCTGCGAGTAATGTAATATAAAAATGCCCCGGATCCATAAAATCTCTCTAAATGGCTGTTCCCTCTAAAATAATAAAGACCGCTCATAGTGATATAAAAACTAAATCCCCTTTTCTATAGCGCTTGTCAATCTGAAAAAAAGCAGCTAGAAGATGAAAGTTCTTATTAGGAGTTTCTACATTAATCTTACACTAAAGTCAAAGAGGTGATCATGGGAATATATACGAATTGGATTTTTCCCCGTTTGATGGAGCAAGCGATGTCTAATGGCAAGATGGCAAAAGCGCGTCAACAACTCCTGAAACAGGTTGAGGGGAATATCCTCGAAATTGGTTTTGAAAGCGTTGATTGAAAAACTGAAAAACTTATTCACGCACTAGAAGATGAAAATCAGCGTGACAATCAGGGGATGATGTGTCCATAAGTTTATTTTTATCACTTCGTCCATTGGCAAATGAATTTGATTTTGTTAGATAAACAGGAAGCTATGGTTTTTTCTATTAATAAGACCGCACGAGAGTGGAAACAACAGTTAACTCCGGAGCAATACCGGGTCTGCCGTGAAAAGGGAACGGAACCTCCGTTTTCTGGAATCTATGCTTCCTGCAAAGACGCGGGAGTCTATCATTGTGTCTGTTGTAATCATCCGTTGTTTCGTTCTACGGCGAAGTATGATTCCGGAACAGGTTGGCCCAGTTTCTGGGAACCGATTTCTCCGGACAGTGTCATTTTTGAAAAAGATTACCATTTATTCATGAAACGGATTGAAGTCTTGTGTCCTCAGTGCGGTGCCCATTTGGGACATGTTTTTGACGATGGACCGGAACCTTCAAATCAACGGTATTGCATGAATTCCGTTGCGTTAAAACTCCTTGAGGCTAAAGATTAATATGTTCAACAAACCCTCTTCATTGACGTTGTGGCATGTCTTTCGAATTTTTTTCTATGCTTTATTGGTTCATGGCATAGGAACCCTGGCGATTTTTATTTTTAACATTGTGATGGTCAATGCCGCGGGGAGATGGCCTGAATACCCCCTGTTCATGTTTAAATCGGTGCTCCTTTTATTCCTCATTGTTCCGATCCCTGTACTTCTCTATTTTCGCCCCATCTTGTTGGATGTTTTGAAACAAAACGATCATCAACATCATTGGGTTTTTCGATTATTATCTGATTCCAAACCTGTTGTTGGCGAAACGCTCAGACGTCGTGTGATCAACTTCCCCGCGGTGATGAGTCTGGTCGGTTTTGCGGGATGGCTTTGTCCTGCGATCCTCAACCCGCTCTATGCCCTGTATTTTGTTCATGAACTCACTCCGTCTGTGGTGATCAATTTATGCATCAATCCGACATTAAGCGGATTGATTGTCATTCTGGTGGCTTATTTCTTGTTGGAACGGGTTCAGCGCAAATATTTTATTCCCTATTATTTTCCGAATGGGCAACTTTTTAAGACCAAGAAAGCCCTCACTTCCAGCATCCACCTGCGATTTATGATTTTCTTCGTGGCAACAGCTTTTGTCCCCATGGTGATCATGCTGAGCACCACCTTGAGTCATGTTTACCCCTATTTGTTTTCAGGCGAATCTTCTTCCTTAATGTTCGTTTTTAAAATCCAGTTCGGAATTTTTATGATAGTGATGCTGGTGGGAATGCTGTTAACCAAACTCCTGGCCTACTCTTACTCGGAACCTCTGCGTGAGATGGAACAGGCGATGACTTCCATCCGTCATGGAAAACTCGATTTTCAAGTCAATGTGGTTTCCAACGATGAAACGGGACGACTTGGGGATGGCATTAATGAAATGATTTTAAGTTTGCGGGAAAAAGAATTTATCAAATTAACCTTTGGGCGAACGGTTGATCCCAAAGTTCGTGATCACTTGTTAAAAAACAACCTTGCGCTAAACGGAGAATATCGCAATGCGACCCTCCTTTTTTGCGATATGAGACGCTTCACAGCCTTATCTGAAAAATATGACCCCAAAACCCTGGTAGCGTTTTTGAACAACTATTTTAAGTTATTGATTCAATCCCTGGATAAATATAACGGGAAAGTGGATAAGTTCATTGGCGATGAGGTCATGGCCACCTTTGGTGTCCCTCTACCCGACAAGTTTCATGCCAATAACGCGGTGAAAGCCGCGATTGATATCCATAAAAGTCTGGAGCTTTTTAATGCGAAACGTAGTGAAAGTGGTCTGGAACCCCTCACTGTCGGAACCTGTCTTCACACAGGAGAAGTATTGGCGGGGAATATCGGTTCGGATCAGCGTATGGAATATACCGTTGTGGGAGAAACCGTCAACCTGGCCTCACGTTTAGAAGGCTTAACCAAACATTATGGTGTGCGTATTGTGATCACCTCAGATACCTACCGTTTGTTAGAGGATGATAAGTTTCATTGCCGAGAACTGAACTTTGTCAGGATCAGAGGCAAAGATAAACCTGTGAGCATCTTTGAAGTCTATGACAGTGACCCAGAGCCGATCCTTGCAAAAAAAGAAATGCTGGCCCAGCCTTATTATGAAGGACTCATGCATTTTCATATGAGAAACTGGGATCAAGCCCTTCGCTTGTTTGAAAAATGCTTAAAAATTTACCCTGAGGATACGGTCTCAGCCCTGCACCTCGCACGGTGTCAACAGTACATGCTCAATCCTCCCAGTTTCGAATGGGATGGCTCCATTTCGATACACGAAAAATAATGGGAGCGAGGTCTCTTAACTAATATTTTCAGAAACCTCTAACAGCGCCTTCGAATTACTTGGAAAAAACGGTTGAGGCTCTTCGTGTCATGGTGCCGGCTCCTGTCAACATCGGTCCTAACCCTGCGAGAAACCCTCCAAATTTGGATTCATCACCAAAGATGTCGGTCGCACTGTCAAATTTGGTCCCAGTTTTATTAAACATATACCCAAAAACAGTACAACTCATTCCCAAGGACAGGCCTTTTCCCCCAATAACCGAAATGAGATCGATATCACTGAGCTCTCCTCTGTCATGAGGATTGGCCGGAAGCACAATATGGATATGGTTTGGCGTATTTTCAAAAACTCTGAGGTTATCCGGAAGAGGGGTGTTCGTGATTTCCTGAAGAGCAGAGTGAGGATGCTTCAAAAGACGTGATTTAAATTCAGCATCCTCATGGGCTCGCCTGGAGGCTTGAACATAGAGCGTTTCACCAAATGGACCCATTAAATCTATTTGATCCTTTTCAAGTAATACAAAATGTTGTTGGTTCAAACTATCATCATGGACTTCAATGAGGGTATCCTGATTGGGTTCAAAACCGAATGTTTCTAACACGGCTTTAGGTTGTTCCATCAAGGTTTTTTTGAAGGATTCATCAAGCCACGCACGTTGAGCAATTTCATCAAAAATTTGCATAGGGACCCTTTGTTTTGGAAGTTAGGGACTCAGAAATTCGGAGTATCCAGGTTAGCGTAATCTTACTTTCATTTTATGACACAAACGTGGGGGAGATGACAAGGAAGATTAAATCCAGGAAGCCAGGTTTCACGTTTTATTGCTCTAAAAGCGTATGGTTTTTTTCCTTCAGGTAGGCCTGAAGGTGTCGCCCCTCATTTTCCGTATTATCCCGAAGTGTTCGCTCCGGAGTTCCATCTTCAAGTTGATAGCGTATCCGATTGATCAAGGCGGTTGTTTCGCGATAGGAATCCTCACAACTTCCATAGATCAGCGCCACTTCCCGGAAGCCTTGGGTACGATACTTTTCCTCTCCCCGCAGAGGCTCAAACAGTTCCTTTCCCTTATAAATTTCCTCCCCCTCGGCATTCACTCGGCTCCACGTCTCAAAACGGAAGCGTCCGATTTCTCCCTCTACCGGATAAAAGTTGTGCAAGCTCCCCGTGATGGACGCTCGTTCCCGGCCTCTATAAATGGGGTACAGGGGTATTGATCGCGTCGAATGTCACGCTCACGGGTGGAGCGAACGATATTTGGATTATGCAGATTGCTCAGGATCTGACCGTGAGCAACGGAGTGATCGTCACGCTGAGCGGCGGCGCATTGTCCAAAAACATTTTCTGGCAAGTCGCAGGGCAGGTCAGTCTAGGCACCACGGCTGATTTCAAGGGAATCATGTTGTGTCAAACGCAGATTGTGTTGAATACAGGAGCCGTGATGAACGGCAGGACTTTGGCGCAAACAGCGATTACTTTAGAGGCTAACGCAGTGACTCAACCAGCCAACTAGTCGCTGTCGCAAAATAGGTATTAGCCGTTAGTTATAAGGTTTTAGCCTTTTATTTCTAGTTCCCAAGCTCCAGCTTGGGAACTCAACGACACGGAAGCTCTGCTTCCTTAGAATGAAGCTGAAGTTTCATTCATCGAACAATTAATCAGAGAAATTTAATGAAAAAAGTCTATAAACATTTTTATCCAATCTTGGGAAAGACTACAGCTTCGTGGATGGCTGTCCTCCTGTTGATGGCTTTTACTGCTGGATGTGACAATAGTAGTGGATCCAGCAGTTCCTCGAAAAAACAGTCTGTCGACCCAACCGTCATTTCCACAATACCGATTTCTGACGCGATTGACGTATCGCTCAACAGAGACATCACCGTTAATTTTAGCAAAGAGTTGGTCCCTGAGGCTTTCACTACAGAAACAGCAACGTTGACCGGGCCTGACTTAACACCAGTGGTCGGTACTTTGAGTTCTCAAGGTTCCATCGGGGTCTTTAATCCAAACAGTGATCTGGCAGCCAACAGCCTCTACACGGCCACCATTACCAATAGCGCTGGCGACAAATATGTCTGGACGTTCACCACCGGAATAACGATAGCCTCAGGACCGGAACCGGTAAACCTGGGCACCTCGGGTGATTTTGTGATTCTGTCAAAAACGGGAATCACCACCACGGGAACCACGGCCATTGTAGGCGATGTGGGGGTCAGTCCTATTGCTGAAACAGCCATGACCGGATTTTCCCAGACCCGTGATGCTTCCAATCAATTTTCGACAGCAGGGATCGTCACTGGTAAGATGTATGCGGCGGATATGGCAAATCCTACGCCCGCCAAAATGATCACCGCCATTAGCGATATGGAAACTGCGTACTTGGATGCCAAAGGACGGGTATTGCCTGATTTTACCGAACATGGAGCGGGTAATATCAGCGGAATGACTCTGGTGCCCGGCCTCTACAAATGGGGGACCGGAGTGTTGATAACCTCTGATGTCACTCTGGCAGGTGGGGCACACGATGTCTGGATTTTCCAGATTGCTCAAGATCTCACCGTGAGTAGCGGTGTCACGATTACGCTAAGCGGCGGCGCTTTGTCCCAAAATGTTTTCTGGCAAGTCGCTGGCCAAGTACCTTTGGGGACTACAGCTGACTTTAAGGGAATTATTTTAAGTAAAACATTGATTTCGATGGCCACAGGAGCGGTATTGAACGGCAAGGCGTTGTCACAAACAGCGGTCACCTTGAATGCCAATGCGGTTAACCAACCTGCTGCACCCATTGATACCACAATGCCCACCGTTTCTCAAACTTCTCCAACTAACAATGCCACAGCCATTTCAATCAATCAGGCGATCACCGTCACGTTCACTGAACCAATGGCTACCGAAACGGTTTCACCCTCAACCTTTATCTTGAAGCAAGGGACCACAGCCGTAAGTGGAACGGTTACCATCATTGGCACCACAGCCACGTTTACACCGTTGAGTCCGCTGGCGTTCAGTACCAGCTACACTGCTACCCTTACCACCGGAGCCCAAGATGCTGCCGGCAATGCCCTGGCCGAAAACTACAGTTGGTCCTTCACCACCGGAGATGCCCCCGATATCACCGCGCCCACGGTCTCTCAGACGTCTCCGGCCAACAATGCCACAGCGATTTCCATTAATGGGGCAATCTCGGCCACCTTTAGTGAAGCGATGGAGATCGGAACCCTTTCCACCGCGACCTTTACCTTGAGGCAAGACACCACGGCCATAAGTGGAACGTTCAGCTATAGCGACTTTACGGCAACGTTGACGCCGTTGAGTCCGCTGGCGTTCAGTACCAGTTACACCGCCACCATCACTACCGGTGCCAAAGATGTCGCCGGCAATGTTCTGTTACAGGACACCAGTTGGTCCTTCACCACCGCAGTGGAACCCGATATCATGGCGCCCATCGTTTCTCAGACCTCTCCGGCCAACAATGTCACGGCGGTTTTGGTTAATGGGGTGATCTCCGCCACGTTCAACGAAACGATGGATAGCGGAACACTTGACACTGCGAGCTTTACCTTGAGGCAAGGCACCACGGCTATAAGTGGAACAATCAGCACCAGTAGCGCTAAGGCCACGTTTACGCCGTTGAGTAATCTGGCCTTCAGTACCATCTATACCGCAAGCATTACCACTGACGCCAAAGACGCGGCCGGCAATGCCCTGGCAAACGCCTTTGTCTGGAACTTTGAAACAGTCGCCGATGTCGCTTTAGGCCAAGCCGCCGTCAACCTTGGTACTGCGGGCAATTTTGTGATTTTGGCAAAAACGGGAATCTCCACCACGGGAACCACGGCCATTGTGGGCGATATTGGAGTCAGTCCCGCTGCGGAAACCTTCATCACCGGATTTTCCCAAACACATGATTCCTTAAATCAATTTGCAACCGCCGCGATCGTCACTGGGAAGATCTATGCGTCAGATATGGCGAATCCTACTCCCGCAAATATGACCACCGCCATCAGCGACATGCAAATCGCCTACGCTGATGCCGCGGGACGGACATTGCCTGATTTTGCCGAACACGGATCCGGAAATATCAGCGGGATGACTCTTGTGCCTGGCCTCTACAAATGGGGAACCGGGGTGTTGATAACCTCTGATGTCACGATTTCAGGCGGAACCAACGCTGTCTGGATTTTCCAGATCGCGCAGAATCTCACCGTAGAAAGCGGTGTCAAGATGACCTTGAGCGGGGGTGCACTGCCCAAAAATATTTTCTGGCAAGTCGCGGGCCAGGTAATCCTAGGCACCACGGCTGATTTTAAGGGTATCCTCTTGAGTCAGACGCAGATTGCGATGGGAACCGGTACCGTACTTAACGGCAGGGCGTTGACACAAACGGCGGTTACCTTAGACGCCAATGCGGTGATCCAACCTAGCGGATCTTTTTTCGATACGACAGCACCCACCGTCTCTCAGACTTCTCCGGCTAACAATGCCACGGCGGTTTCGGTTAATGGGGCGATCTCAGCCATCTTCAATGAAACGATGGCGACTGGAACCCTTTCCACCTCAACCTTTAGCTTAAAACAAGGTACTACGTCTGTGAGTGGTACGGTCAGCACCATCGGCACCACGGCTACCTTTACGCCGTCAAGCGCACTTGAGTTCAGTACCAGTTATACGGTTACGATCACCACCGGTGCCAAAGACGTGGTCGGTAATGTCCTGGCTCAGGACTACAGTTGGTCCTTCACCACCGGAGTGGCTCCCGATACAACGGCACCCACCGTCTCTCAGACCTCTCCGGCCAACACTGCTACTGAGGTTTCGGTTAATGGGGCGATTTCGGCCACCTTCAACGAAACAATGGCGACTGGAACCCTTTCCACCTCGACCTTTACCTTGATGCAAGGCACCACGGCCGTGAGTGGCACCGTCAACACGATCGACACCATAACCACATTTACGCCTTCAAGTGTGCTGGCGTTTAATACCGACTATACGGTGACGATCACCACCGGTGCCAAAGACATCGCCGGTAATGCCCTGGCTCAGGACACCAGTTGGTCCTTCACCACCGGAGCGGAGCCTGATACCACGGCACCCACAGTTTCTCAGACTTTTCCTAATCACAATGCCACGGAGGTTCCAATTAATGAGGCGATTACCGCCACGTTCAACGAAACAATGGAGACCGAAACACTTTCGACCGCAACCGTGACTTTGAAGCAAGGCTTCACAGTCGTGAGTGGAACGGTCAGCACCATCGGCATCACGACTACGTTTAAGCCATTGAGTCCTCTGATCGCCAGTACCGCCTACACGGTGACGATCACCACTGGCGTTAAAGACGTGGCGGGCAATGCTATGGCCCAGAACTATAGTTGGTCGTTCACTACCGGAACAGCTTCCGATACGATAACACCCACTGTCTCTCAGACTTATCCGGTCGACACTGACACGGGGATTTCTACTAATAGGAAGATCTCCGCCACCTTCAATGAAACGATGGATCCCGGAACCCTGTTGACGTCGACCTTTACCTTGAAGCAAGACACCACGGCTGTGAGCGGAACGGTTACGTACATCGGCACCACGGCCACGTTTACGCCTTTGAGTAATCTGGAGTTCAGTAAACTCTACACAGCGACTCTCACCACCGGGGCCAAAGACTTGACTGGTAATGCCTTGGCAAATGATTTTGTCTGGACCTTTACCACCGGAACAGAGCTCGCCTTGGGCCCCTTACCCGTCAACCTTCGGACTGCGGGCAGTTTTGTGATTTTGTCAAAAGCAGGAGTCTCCACTACGGGAACCACAGCCATTGTGGGAAATGTTGGTGTGAGTCCAGCCGCGGAAACCTACCTCACCGGATTTTCCCAAGCACGTGATGCCTCCAATCAATTTTCGATCGCAGGGATCGTAACGGGGAAACTCTATGCTGCGAATATGGCGGTTCCTACTCCGGCCAACATGACCACCGCCATCAGTGACATGGAAACCGCGTATATCGATGCGGCGGGACGGTCATTACCTGATTTTACGGAACTCGGCGCGGGTGATATCAGTGGGCTAACTCTCGTTCCCGGCCTCTACAAATGGGGGACAGGGATGTTGATAGCCACCGATGTTGAGCTCTCAGGCGGAGTTAACGATGTCTGGATTTTCCAGATTGCGCAAGATCTCACCGTGAACAATGGAGTCAAGGTGACACTGAGTGGGGGCGCACTGCCCAAAAATATTTTCTGGCAAGTCGCTGGCAAGGTCAGCCTGGGCACCACAGCGGACTTTAAGGGCGTGCTCTTGAGTAAAACTAAAATTGTAATGGAAACCGGTGCCGTGATAAACGGCAGGGCCTTAGCACAGACAGCCGTCACCTTAGACGCTAACGCGGTGACCCAACCGGTCAACTAGTCGCGGTCGCGAAATAGGTATTAGCAGTTAGTTATAAGGTTTCAGCCTTTTATTTCTCGTTCCCAAGCTCCAGCTTGGGAACTCAACGACACGAAAGCTCTGCTTCCTTGGAATAAAGCTGGAGCTTCAGTCAAGACATTCCCAAGCTGGAACTTGGGAACGAGTCGGAAAAGTCCGCACGAAGTGCTCAAATTCATTGTTTCGATCTTCTCGTGGCTGAAAGACAAAAAAACAATGGAATGAGCTGGTCTAAAGTAGGGAGTGTGGCATTAGCTTCGGTGACAGCCTTAAAAAAGAACCAGGAACATCAAAACTGGTTTAAGAATCATGTCCTCAAGTTTAAGCTGGTCGCATGAAATACACCTGCACAGGTCGAAATAATTCAAGACATCGGATTCAATTGTGAGGGGTCTCACAACAGGGTTTTTCTGATCTTCAATGAGACTAACTTCTTTAAACATTCGGAAAACAACCTTTCTTAATTGATCTCTGGTGTTCTCAGACCAAATGCTGAAAGGGTTTACTGACCTGACAAACAACCATGGTGATATCATCTTCAATGGGGGTTCCTTGATTAAAGCGTTTCACTTCCAGATTTAATTGATTGATGATTTCTTGCGCGGAAGCGTCATGATTGCTTTTCAAAAATTGAGTTAAGTTCCGACTGCCCCATTCCTTACCTTCAGGGTTCAGATTTTCAGTTAAGCCATCCGTATAAAAAAAGAGCAGATCCCCCTCTTCCAATTGGATAGTATTGTCTTCATAAATCGATGATTCCTGGCAGCCTAAACGTTTCCCTGACGCGAGTAATCTTTTTTCTGTTCTGTTCTTTCGAATCAATTCAGGAAAAACATGGCCCGCATTCGCGAAGGTCATGAGGCCATTGGATAATTGGATACTGGCGACAAAGAAGGTCATCAGATAATTGGGGGCTCCGGCCTCGAAGACAGCGTGGTTGAGGTGACTGAGGATGACGGACGGAGTGATTTTCCTTCGATTTCCTTCAAAGGCGTACATTTTTTCCAACATCCTGGCGGTTGCGCTAGCGGTTGCGGTGACCAGGGCGGCAGGCGTTCCGTGTCCGGTCACATCCCCTATTAAAATAATCAACGTGTCGTGGAGTTTACTCATAAACCCATACCAATCGCCCCCTGTTTCAGAGGCGGATTCAAAATAGGCCGCAAGGTTCAGGTTTTCAACTTGTGGCAAATGTTTGGGTAAAAGGGCTTTTTGCACGGCCGCGGCGGTTTTGAGTTCTTCTTCTCTTCGGATACTTCCCGCAAGATTCGCGTATAAATTCGCGTTTTCAATGGAGATTGCGGCTTGAGACGAGAGGATGGTCAACGTTTCCAAACGGTCGGGAGTAAAGGTCCCTGTCATGAGATTGTTTTCGAGGTAAAGAACTCCGAGGAGTTTGCCTTGATGGATAATCGGCATACATAAAACCGATTTGGTCTGATGGTGGAGAATGTAGACATCATTGACGAAGCGTCCTTCCTGAGTCGCGTCATTAAGAACGACATGTTCCTGCGTTTTGAGCACATAATGGATGATAGCGGGAGAAACCCTTTCACATTCATCGACGGAAATCGATTGTAAAAGAATGAGATTCTGGTCTGCCTGGATTTCCGCTTCGACCCTCCATTTCCCCTCTTTTTCCAGAATCAAGGCTCCTTTTTGAGCACCCGCGTTTTCGATGCTGAAGTTGAGTAATTTTTCAAGAAGTTTTCCAAGTACAATCTCACTTGAAAGGGCTTGTGACGCTTTCATGATCGTCATCAAATCCAAGACATCTCCCGCCTCTGTGGTGGCCCCCATCATTGTGGTAACCATCGTTTTCAAACCTCGGGTCCCCGTTTCTGAGGTTCCTCGTTGTGCCAGCAATTCAGGGTATCGTTGTTCCAATAATTTAACTTTAGCCAGGGCACCCCAAGTTTCATAGGCGTAAAGGGCTTGTAATAAATAAGTACGGGCAACGATTTTTCTGTTTTTAGAATGATAAAATTTTGCCGCTAATTCATTTCCAAGGGCAACCAGGTGCATAAAGTCGTGTTTTCGTGCCAGCGCAATCGCTTCATCATATTTTTCCATGGCACTCACCTCTTGGCCGAAAATACGAGCCGCTTCAGCTTCCACCAACAAGTATTTAGGCAGAATGTTTTCCTGGGCACAGAGTGCCCATTGATGCATTTTTTTGCAATTTTTATTCAACACCCGGAGCAATGGTTTTTGTTCTTTGTTACTGACCTCTTCGTACAAAGCGGTGATGGCCAGTGAGTGATAAAAAAACTGTTCTGAATAAGTGATCAGTCCCAAGGAGGCTTCCAAGACCGCCTTTTGAGAGTGACGCATGAGGGAAAGCACTTGTTGATAATCTTCCGCGAGATAGAAGCACCAGGCTCTAAAACAGTAATACCACTGATAGGGGGTCAGAATCTCAAGCGCGTCCAATTTTTCCAAATGTTCTTTTGCGTTAAAAGCTTCGGAATCCCAATCGCCCAAGCCCTTCGTCTGTCCTCTTAAACATTTTGCGGTTTGCAGCATATTGCGCATTTGGGATACGGCACCCCAATCTTCAGTATTTCTAACAAAAGTGAAGTATTGTTCCACCTTGTTTTGACAATGCTCCAGATTGTCCCCTTTCAACAGAGAGGCCACCAGCCGCAACTGAATGGCATAAACCGCATAAGCGATATTACCCGCTTCCAAGGCTGAGTTATAAGCCAGAGTACAGTATTCTTTTTGGGCGTTTAAGTGGGTTATCCAATGACTCAGCATGGAACCAAAAACTTGTTGATTTTTACACCTTGTCTCCAAATTATTGAACTTTTCATCCAACTTTAAGGCCATCGTACCGAAATCGTACCCCGCTTTATAATCCCCCAAGGCTGGACCTAAAATGACACCATACGTCATGTACGCAAAGGAGGATTGCTTGGTGTTTCCATATTTCAAAGAAAGATTCATCATTTTCACGGCAACCCAGATCATCAAATTCTGATTGACGAAAAAAGTCGGAGCACTGAGATTCATCAAGAGTTCAATCGCAATCGTCATGGCAGGATCATGCATTAGTTTATGCTCAAGGAGGCTGTCATAATGCTGGTGATTCCGCAGATACCACTTGCTGGTCAATAACTGAGAAACCGTAGCAATTTGTGGGAGTTTTTTAGGGAGGTGAATGCCTAAATAGTGAAGTCCTTTTTCTCCACAGGAGATCGCCTCATGAAATTTGGTAAGACTGGAGTATAACGCCGCTTTAATGTTATAGACCTGGGCTTTTTCCAGATTGGTTTTGACCTGTGTCAGAATGAGATCAAAATTTATTTCCGCTTCTTCAAATTCCCGATTAATCCCTAAACACTCTGTTTTTTCCATGTACAGAGTGCGCGTCAAGTCGTAGTTTTCTTCCCATTTGTTTGGGGGGAGCAGTTCAATACCTACTGAGAAATGTTTGATTGCGGAACCGAAGGCCGTCGATTCTTTGGCTTTTTTCCCTGCCAGCAAATTCAGATGGACCAAAGCGTCCCGCTCCGCGTCATTCTGAATCAAAGCCATGCCGATGTTCAATTGATTGACAATATCAAAGAGTTTTGAATCAAATTCCGTGGGGTCGGTTTCTTTGAGTAGATATCGACCTACCTTGAGATGCACCATGGCTTTTTGCTCTTCAGGAATCAGGGAGTATGCGGCCTGAAGAACTTTATCATGTGAAAATCTATAATAGACGCGCTCTTCAGCAGGTGAAGAAACGGAGGATTCCCCTTCCATAAGATGATCGATGGATTTCCCCTGGTATAATTTGTACCCCTCGCCAACAGGAACAATCAACCCCTCTTCAATCGTGTTCCAGAGCTGATGTGCTGTTGTTTCACGGCTACATTCTGTGATCAGGGCCAGCGTCTGTAAATCAAACTGAGTCCCGACACAGGCTGCCAGTTTGAGGATGTTTTGGGTTTCTGTCTTTAATTTTTGAATTTTATTTACCAGTAAATCCACGACATTATTGGTAATTTCCACTTGTTTTATTTTTTCAATGGTCCAGTTCCATTGCCACAATTCCTGATCAAAATACAATAACTTTTCATCATACAAAGACTCTAAAAAATGATTTACAAAAAAGGGCGTTCCCCGCGTTTTTCTGAAAACCAATTCCGCTAAAATTGAAACCTGATCCTCACTGCGACGAAGAGTCTCACTGATCAACTGAGAAACATGGGATTCTGTCAGCGGTGTTACGTGAATTCTGTTGACCGTAACCCCTTTTTTCTCAATTTCTTCAAGCTGCATCCGAAGAGGATGCGCTTCATCCACTTCATTATCCCGGTAAGCTCCAATCAAAAACAGATAGTTCGTTTCTGAATCACACATCAAGCGTTGAATCAATTCGAGTGAAGCCAAATCGGCCCATTGGAGATCGTCAAGAAAGAGCACCAGTGGGTGTTCCTGGGTTGAAAAAACTTTAACAAAACTTCGAAACACCAAATTAAACCGATTTCTTGATTCTGCGGGGGGCAGTTGTTGCACTGGCGTTTGCTTCCCGACAATCAACGCCAGCTCAGGAATCACGTCGATCAGGATCTGTAGGTTTGGCGCACAGGCTTCAATAATTTTTTTCTTCCACGTTGCCGCGTTTTTTTCACTTTCGGTGAGTAGTAATTGAATCAGTTCCTGGAGGGCCTGGATGATTGAGGAATAGGGAATGTTCTTTTTAAACGGATCAAATTTTCCTGAAATAAAAAATACCCGTTGTTTTTCTATCGGTTTGCTGACTTCCTTCACCAGGGAGGATTTTCCTACGCCAGAATGCCCTGTCACCAACATGATCTCACTTTTCCCCTCGCAGATACGGTGAAACGCTTCAAACATCAAAGCCACATCACTCGCTCTTCCATAAAGTTTCTGAGGCATGTTAAACCGATCGGAGATATCTTTTTGGCCCAAGGTAAAAGGGGTAATCCTATGATTTTCATTCCATTCTGATTCGCATTGCGCTAAATCAAACTTGATGCCCTGAGCGTTCTGATAGCGATTTTCTCCAACTTTTGAAAGGAGCTTCATAATGATTTGAGAAATCATTTCTGGAATGTTTTTATTGATTTGATGCGGAGGAATCGGATTTTTGGCAATATGACAATGAACCATTTCCAGCGGATCTTCTGTAGTAAAAGGCAGTTGTCCTGTCAGCATTTCATAAAAGGTCACCCCCAAGGAATAGAAATCGGTACGCCAATCAATGACCCGATTCATCCGTCCTGTTTGTTCAGGAGAAACATAAGCCAGAGTTCCCTCTAATATGTTAGTGGGTTTTAAACTGTGATTTTCCTGGGAAAGTTGGGAGGAAATACCAAAGTCAATGATCTTTATCTCATGAGAATTAGGGTTGTACAAAATGTTTGCGGGATTGAGATCTTTGTGAATGATATGACTCAAATGGATTTGTCCCACCGCCTCTACAACCGGAATGGCGATTTGAAAAAACTCGCTGAGATGGATCAAATGATTTTTGATCCATTTCTGAAGAGATTGGCTTTGTATGTCTTCTAAAACCAGGACCAGACCATTGCTGTATTTTTCCAAAGCATGGCATTGGATGATTCCTGGGAAGTGAAGCTTTTGAAGTAATTCATATTCTTGTTTGAGAAGAGACAACTCTTTCAAAGAAGGATAGTCCAAATTCAGGACTTTAAAGATCACACTGAGCCGGTCCGATTCCCGGATCCCACGATAAATGGAGGTGCTCACCCCCTGATGAATTAATTCTGATACTTGATAACCTTGGATATCCATACAATTTTAAGTGGGTAATTGTGATTCATTATAAATGTCTTACTCTACTCTTATTCAAAATAGTTTATAAAATCAAAAGTTTTTTAAACGCGGCAATCTAAAAAATTAAGATTAATTTCCTTTCAAAAACCGAAAAAATCAGTTCAACAAGTTACTAAATAAATTTAAAAGTTTATTTGCGTCTCATGGAAGACCATGCTATCTACAGCATATTGGGGGTTATTTCGTTAGATGTTCGTCGGCTGAGATGTAATAACGTACACAAGGGAACACTGTCAACTCTCAAGTTCAACAATAACACATTGAGATGAATGAAAGTCACTTTTATAGGCGTCGGTTCCGCCTTTTCAAAAAAAAATTTTCAAAGCAATGTGCTTGTGGAAAGTGGTAATATCAAATTGCTTATTGATTGTGGTCACACCGCGATAAGCGCGATTGAGGCGTATGGACTTTCGGTCACGGATATTACTCACATTTTTATTACGCATCTTCACGCGGATCATGTCGGCGGACTGTGTAGCCTGGCACAACGGTACAAATTTCGACATCAGTATACCCCAAAACTTTTATCAACACCCACCCTTCTGGACCGCTTATGGAATGCCAGTTTGAGTGGCAGTTTGGAATTCATCACGCAGGATCAGAAGGCCTCAGCAGGGTACTGTTTAGAAGATTTCTTCCGCCCTTTCGATCTCTCCCCTTCTCAGTGGGAGTTGATTGAGGAGCGAGAAAAGTTATCTATTTACCTGCATCCGACCCAGCATGTCGAAAAGATGGAAAGTTATGCTTTAGAAATTTGTGAAGGGGAACCCCAAATCGCAAAACAAATATTTTTTTCAGGGGATACTAAATATGACCCCGCTTTATTGGCACAATGCGTTGACCGCTGTGCTTTATTATTTCATGACTGTCAGTTGTTTGATTCTGGAGAAAATAACAAAGCTGGTGTGCATGTGTCTTACAATCAACTCCTCCAACTTCCCAAATCAACCCAACAAAAAATGTGGCTTTATCACTATGGGGATTCACCGTTACCCGATTTGAAAACTGAAGCCTTTTTAGGTTTTGTACAGCAACAACAGTCGTTTGTGCTTTAAATACGCGCTTTTGAGTCTCTCCCTTGATTATTAACCTTCGATGTATGGTTTCGGATGCCTTCTCGTATTTTTATTGTATTTTGTCTTTGGCTATTCCTCCCGGGAATTTTGAATGCGGCCTATACTTATGATCCCGCTCTCAATTGGCAAACTCTGCAAACCGGGCATTTTTCCATTCATTTTCATGAAGAAGTCAAAGATCTTGCTGTTAAGACCGCGGCTATTGCGGAGCGGGTACGTTTACAACTGATCCCTTTTTTCAAAGACTTGCCGGAACACACGGATGTTGTGTTGACTGATCGTGTCGATATTTCCAACGGCGCGGCAACACCGATTCCCCGAAACACTATGTATTTGTTCGTTACACCCCCAGACGATGTGATGTCCTTGGAGGAAATTGATGGTTGGCTCGAGTTGTTGATCACGCATGAATATACGCATATCATTCACCTGGATCAAGCGTCGGGATTTCCAGAACGGTTGAGAAATGTCTTTGGACGTGATCCCTTTTTATTTCCTGGTCTGTTTCAACCTAATTGGATCAAAGAAGGGTTTGCAACCTTTAAAGAAACCGACGAGTCTCGTGGTGTGGGACGAGGGCAGTCGGATTACTTTCGGATGATGATGCGTATTGAGCTTGAAACAGGTTTAAAATCCATGAGTCAGGTCAATCATCCTTTGATCACCTGGCCTCGCGGAGCCTGGTATCTCTATGGTTCCTATTTTTTTAAGTTTTTAAAAGAACGTTATGGCGAGGGAAAAATCAAAGAGTGGATTGAGGCTTACAGTTATAACTTCATTCCCTTCGCGCTGAATTATACGGTTCAGGATGTTTTTGCTAAGGATATGAAAACACAATATTATGTTCTTGAGGACGCAACGCTGACTGATGGCAGAAAAGAATCGAGGATTCGTTTCTTTCATGAGTACCTGAATGACTTATGGACTGAATTTTTAGTTTATCTTCGTGAGCAATTTCAGCCTGAAATCGACAAGATTTATCAAAAGGGAGTTCTTAAAGGCAAACAAATCATCATGACGCCCTATTTAAACCTCATGCCACAGGTGCTTCCGAACGGAGATCTCTATTACCTTCAAAATGATTTGGAAAGTGCGTCGCAATTGATGGTTTTACCCCAAAACGCGCTCAAACCATTTTCCGTGTTGGAAGTTCACGCGGAAACCAGGTTTGATCTTCATCCTCAAGCGGGTGTTTTGCTGACTCAATTGGATTTAGTCCGCAACGTCAACCTGTTTGCGGATCTTTATCATTATAGTCTCACAGATAAAACCCTGACGCGACTGACCTATGGAAAGCGTTATCGTTATGCCCTTTGGAGTTCGGACGGGCAGAAAATTTACGCCTTGCATAATCAACAGGGACAAACCGCCCTGCATCAGTTAAACGTTAAGGGCGAACTTGAGGCCGTGTTATGGGAAGGCAAGGATGGGGAAGTAGTGTCTTTCCCGGATAGTTCTCCTGATGGAAAGTATTTGGCAGCATCGGTCTGGCGAAAGGAATCCCGTTGGAATTTGGAGCTGTTTTCCTTGCAGGAGCAAAAATGGACACCGTTGACACAAACCAAAGATGTTGAAGCCCATCCGCGTTTCAGTAGTGATGGAGAAACGCTCATTTTCACCGCAAGCTATGGCGGTGTCTATAACCTTCAACAAATGAATTTAAAGCAAAAGCAGGTTGTGACCTTAAGCAACTTGGTAGGGGGCGGATTTTATCCTTGTATGAGCCCTGATGGCAAACATTTGTATTATTCCCATTATGGGATTGAGGGGTATTCCCTGTATCAATTGGATTTAACTCAATCCGCAACTTTTTTCCCCGATGAAATCGCTTCCCTGGAGTCTGGCCTTTCTCTGGCACCTGAACCCTCGCCGGAAGTTGATAGTGAAGTGATGGAATATACGCCTTGGAACAGACTGATTCCTACCGCCTGGTGGCCCCGCTTTAGTTTCAGTTCAAACCGCTCAGAATTAGGAGCGATAGTCGCGGTATCCGATCCTTTGAATCGACATGTTTATGGTTTAGCCTTGGCGTATGATTTTATGAACCAATGGCCTTTGACTTCCGTCGAGTACGTCTATGACCGTTGGGATCCTTCCCTTAAATTGCGATTTACTGAGAATTATTTAACGTTACCGCTAACCCCTTCAACGGAGGGGTCTGACGATGAAATCCAGGCAGAAAGAGTCTTTACACGCAAAATCCTATATGGCGTGGAACTCAGCTTTCCCTCAATCACGTTGGATCAACAATGGGTCTTGCAATTGGGCGGCCTGCAAGTCGAAGAAACCTTGGTGGATAAACGTGAGAAGCAAACGGATCCTGTCGAAAATTATGGGATTTTTGAAAACTCAACACAGGAGCGCAAGGAAACACTGCTGGGTTTAGCCTTAGTGTATAGTTCCCTGAAACAGTACGAAATTTCGGTCAGTCCCAGTCAAGGCAGCAACTTGGTTTTGGTAGCGGAAAATACTCAAACTTTAGATTCAAGCCTCCAAGGACAAACTTATACCCTGGATGGACGTCACTATATTTCTTTAGGGGAACAATACGTTTTTGTTTCGCGTCTCGTGTTCGGCTGGGGAAATGATTCCCCTCGTCCCTTTCAACTGGGCGGGATTCGGAGTCAATTCGGTTTCACGGATGCCGGCATCAGTGGGTTGGGGGAGTCTCTGTTCAGTATTCGAAATTACTCGCTTCGTGGTTATGAAGAAGGGTTGTCCACTTTAATGGGACGGCGAATGATCCTCGGGAACCTGGAGTGGCGGTTTCCTGTCTATCGTATCGGGCGCCATGTAACGATTCCGCCTGTGGGGATTCATCAAATTTATGGGACATTCTTTATGGACAGTGGTGACGCCTGGAATGACGATGAACCTCAAGAGACACATAACAGCTTTGGTTTCGAAATTAACTTTCAGTTGATATGGGCTTATGGGGTTCCCGTTAATTTGCGTTTTGGAAGCGCTTATGGCGTCAATCGAAATGGAGTTTCTCAAACCTATCTGACCTCGGGAAGTTCTTTTTGAGTTTCAGAGCATTTCCTCAATTTACGAACACACTCACTTAAGATGGACAAGGGTGTGTGAGTGAGCTTGCGAATGTAACGCACCAGAATGATACCATGCTTATTGGTGCGTTACGCCTACCGGTTAAAACACCCTACACATAGATGTTCTAAACATATTCAGAAAACTCATTCTGTTACGTGATCCGTTTAAACAACGCTGTTTCAGGAGTGCCAAAGCTTGCTTTGGCCAGAAAAGCGATGGCTTTTCTTTGGCTTTGGCCAAAGCAAGCTTTGGCACTCCACAGTCCAGGTTAGACTCAAATGAATTTATTTAAATGAACGTCTATATAATGTTTTCCCACCTTAGGTGAGTAACCCGTCACCAAAATTATTGTCTTTCGGTATTTCATTGACATTCTAGAAAATTATATGTCAGAAAAGTAACAAAGGAGTTTTTAAACATTTATCAAAAAAATTCACAGAGCAATCAAGGAGGTCAATGATGTCCGAAGTGATACATGGGCAACTTCTCAATGTGATAGATGGGCAAACATTCAATCTACGGATAACTCACCTGGGCAAAGAGAATAGGCATCGTTATCAACGTGAAGAGCGAATTCGTATGATTGATGTCAAGGTGGGAGAACATCTGATCACAGGAGAACAATTGGATCAGGCAGGTTTGGAAAAAATCTTAACCGGTCATGCTTTAAAGTGCCTTATTCAAGGCCGAGATAAATTTGGTTCCTTATCGGCAAAGATAAGACTGTTATGAGTTTCAATCAAAGCGGTTTAGTCACGCATTGTTTCATTATTTTACAAGCTAAGGAGAAATCATGAATATATTAATCAGTCCCCCCATGCAAAAATTTTTAAACCTCGTTCAAATATTTACCATTTTGTTGATAGTGGTCATCATTCCTCTGGTCATCGTCACAGGCCTGTTGAACAAGCAAGTAGAAGAATTCGCAGGTACTTTTGTAGTTCCAACAGCCAATAAATATTTTCGTGATAATCCTCAACTGCTTTCAGATTTACCAGGTCGTTTGGATAAGGAAGCCATCGCGACATTGATCAACCATTTTTTGGAAAAAAATCCTGATGTTTTCACAGGTTACGTGAAACATTTGAATCCAGAATTAGTAGCTCAGGCGTTCAACAATGTGGTTAGAGAGGCACCGGAGTTTTCCAGTCAACTGGTTACAAATCTGGATATGGCGGCCTTTGCGACAGTCGTGAATAATCTGCTAAAAAATAATTCGAATGTTGCCGGAGAATTCCTTTCCGCACTGGATGTTCCCTCCTTAGGAAAGGCGCTGAATGAGACCTTTCAAGAAAACACAAAATTCGCCTCGGACCTTGTGGGAAGTATTGATATCCCCCTCCTCGCGAAATCCATGAGTTTTATTCTTGAGGAACACCCGGATTTAATCTCAAATGTAATGTCTGGGCTGAGTATTCCCGCGCTTTCACAGTCGATCAACATGCTGCTGGAACAACAACCCAAACTGATGGCTGAACTGATCGGGGGACTTCATATCAAACAACTTGCCGTGTCGATGAATCATCTGCTCCAGAGCAATCCCAAACTGATATCTGAGCTGGCCGGTGGCTTGAATCCTCAATATCTGGCGAATTCACTCAACCATCTGCTCAGGGATCAGCCACAACTGTTGTCCAATGTCGTGGGTGGCCTTGAAGTGGATCAACTTGCGATTTCTCTGAATACGCTGCTAGTCGAACACCCCAAACTCCTCTCAGAGTTGATGGGAAAATTAGATGTTGCGAGTCTTGCGGAAAGCATGAATTTTTTATTAAAAGACAACCCCCAACTTTTGTCAACGTTAGTCGGAAAATTAGAAACCGAGTCTCTGGCAAACGCACTGAATTTTCTGCTCAAAGAAAATCCACGGTTTATGGCTAAATTACTACGAGGTCTTGATGTCAAAGCACTGGGGACTACCTTAAACTCGGTTCTTCTGGAAAACACCAATTTTTTGAGTGACCTGGTTGGAAACTTGAATCCTGCGTTAATGGCAAAATCCATGAACATTCTGCTCGATCAAAACACCGCCTTTATTGAAGGCATGACCAAAGGCTTGAAAGCGGCGCCTTTAGGTAAAGTGATGAGCACTGTACTGCGTACCAATCCTGACGCCATGAAAGACCTCCTGGAGGTTATGGATGCTCCTGCCTTGGGCGAAGCTCTGAATCGCGGGGCAGAAAAAACAGTGGAACTCGTGAATTTCCTGGCATCACAAGGACAGTTTTTATCAAGAGTGGAATTTATTGCAGAAGGTGAGTTGGATGGACTCCCTTTTCCAACACCATCAGTCAGTGTTGCCGGGGCTCTCAAACAAGCACGTATGAAGAAAATCGAAAAAAAATAGGTTAGGAATGCTAAAAATATAACACTGGTGACCCAATGAAAGAAGATTTGATTTGGACGGATCTCAAAGCACCTGAAATCTCGAAACTCATGAAAGAGGAAGGAATGGATGTCAGTCCCTAGGTAGTGTACAAGAGGGATTTAAGGAAAATATGAAGATCGTTTTTGACCAAAGTGGAACTATATTGCCGTTCCTTCAAAAAACTGAAAAGTTTCTATGTTATTTTTTGGCATTCCTAAGCGACGGCTCCATTTGCCGTCGCGTCTAACTCAACGTTCCCACGTTGCGGTTGAAGAGGAGGCAAAACGGTAAAGTTGGGGCCGTCATTTTTGAACAAGCTACTCGACTATTTTACCTTTGGGAATGACAACTATTCCTGATTCCGTTGTAAAAAATCGTTTTCGATCATCCTCAGGATTTTCTCCAATTATCGTCCCCGGCGGAATCTTAACATCCTTATCAATAATCGCTTTTTTGATCTTTGAACCTCTACCAATTTCCACGTTATCCATGATGACCGATTGCTTGATATGAGAGAAACTGTTGGCCCTCACACCGAAGCCTATCACCGATTCCTCAACCAGGGATCCACTAACAATACAACCAGGGGAGATGATCGAATTGATGGCATGTCCTGTCCGAAGATCACTGAAATGCACAAATTTAGCGGGTGGCAAAGGAGGCGTATAGGTTAAAATCGGCCACTTGGAATTATAAAGATTGAACGTTGGCTTGATGCTAATCAAATCCATACTCGACTCCCAGTAAGAATCAATGGTACCCACATCTCTCCAATAGGCGGGTTCCCCCTCTATACTTCCGGGAACTCTGTTTTTAAAAAAATCATAAACAAAAACTTCGCCTTGGGGAAAAAGTCGCGGAATGATATTTTTTCCAAAATCATGGGAGGATTCTTCAACGTTCACATCAATATTCAGCTCATCAATCAAGCATTTGGTTTGAAAAACATAGTTTCCCATTGAGGCTAAGACTCTGGAGGGATCTCCGGGGATAGTGGCCGGATTTTCTTGAGGCTTTTCTTGAAAGCCAGTCATTCGCCACTCATCATCAACCTGAATCACGCCAAAGTGATGCGCGTCTTTTACTGGAACCGGAATTGCGGCAACCGTCAGTTTCGCTTTTTTCTCCTCATGCTGCTGAATCATCTGCCGAATGTCCATTTTGTAGATATGGTCTCCACCAAAAACACAAATTATTTCAGAATCTTCATCATGAATCAGGTTCAGGTTTTGATAGATCGCGTCCGCCGTTCCTTCATACCATTTTTTACCCGTTCTCATTTGTGCGGGAATGGGATCCACAAACTGGTCCGCTATACCGGAAAAACGCCAACCCATCCGAAGATGCTTCATCAAGGAATGTGACTTGAATTGGGTCAAAACATAGATCTTATGCAAATCAGAGTTGACAAAGTTACTCAAAACAAAATCAATGATCCGATAACTTCCCCCAAAAGGCACCGAAGGTTTGGCACGAATCTCAGTCAAGGGGCCCAATCGCCGACCTTCTCCTCCAGCTAAAACCATGCTTAAAACCTTTTTCATAATGACCTCTATAGTTCAAATTACTGCTTTTCAAAGACAGAAGGCTTGATCAAAACCTGTCTAAATTTGAGTGGATTAATTTTTGACGTAACCGGTTGCCGTCGTAAAATAGGCATCTGCTGTTAGGTGTAAGATATTAGCCTTAAAAAGTCCAGCAATATCAAAGCAGAAAAAACTAACACCTAACGGCAGAGAGTCTATCCACTTAACCCCCATGAGACAAGTCTCATGGGGATTAAGTGGGCACCTTTTCAAGATAGCGGAGATACTAATAGACGATGAAAGTACGGGTTCAGAGGACCTCCTTTATAGTCCTTAGCCTCATTCAAAGCGCCTTGTCAAGAAGACTCAAAAAAAAACAGTAAATATTTTTAATCGGCATCGTAACCTTGATCGAGCAAAACGGGACGAGCAAAACGGGACAACCATTCAGGTTAAGAATCGACAATAGTATCAACAGGCTTCCGCATGGAGTGAGCAGCTGGCAGATGGATCGTAAAAATGCTCCCTTTGCCTGGAATACTTTTTACAGAAACACGTCCTTTATGGATCTGTGAAATATGTTTTACGATGGCCAAACCCAAACCGGAACCTCCAATTTTACGATTCCTGGATTTATCAACCCTATAAAATCTTTCAAACAAACGGGAAAGGTGTTTTTCCTCAATGCCACTTCCCTGATCCTGAACACTAATCAGAATTTCCTCTTGTTTCGCTAGGGCTTCTATGGAAATGGAGGTAGAAGCTTCACTGTATTTGATGGCATTATCTATAAGATTGGAGATGGCTTGTTCAAAGAGTAAAGGTTTCAGCTCAACAGCTAAATCCTCCGCACACTGAAGTTGGATTTGAATGTTTTTTTCTGAAGCCTTTTGACTGCAATAATGAATCGACGTTTCCAAAACTTTTTTAAGCAAGGTCGGTTCTAAAACGACATCCACACGTTCCTCTTGTTCCAGCTTTGAGAGAACCAGTAAACTTTCAATAATCGCGGTGATCCGGTTTGCCTGACGCTCAATCATTGACAAGAAATAGTCCAAGTCCTTCGGATGCTCTTTTGCTCCTTCCAGAAGTGTTTCAATCGCGGCTTTAATGGAAGTTACAGGCGTTTTCAGTTCATGAGAAACATTGGCCACAAACTCTTGGCGCATAGTTTCCAAGTGCCTGATTTTAGTGATATCATGGAGCACAATCAACGCTCCCGTCTGTTCGCCAGCTCTACTGCGAAGCGATGTCCCATAAACGTTTAAAATACGAGCGGGTGTTTCCAGCAGCAGAATTTCATTCTCAAGCGGAAGATGGCTCGTTAAGGCTTTGACGACGACACGCTGCAGTTCAACGTTGCGGATGAATTCCTGTAAATAACGCCCCCGGATCACGAGGGGATCCAACCCAAACATGCTTGCGGCGGCTTGGTTGATGTTTATAAACCGGGCCTTACTGTCTACCGCAATAACGCCTTCGATCATACTTGAAAGAATGGCTTCTTTTTCATTATACTGCTGAACAATCGTGCAAAGACGATCATCCAACTGAGCCGCCATATCGTTGAGGACCACGACCAAACCTCGTGTTTCTTCAGTGTTTGGAAGAGGCAAACGATGATTCAGATCGCCCTTCGCGAACCGTTCAGCCCCTTTTTTTATTTCCTCAAGGGGCCGGCTGATCAAACGGGAAATTCCCAAACTGAGACCAGCCAGAAAGACAGCGATGACGACACAGCCTATTAGAATTTTCACATGAAGTTCACTCAAGGCTCGTCCTATGGAGACTAAAGGAACGGAGGCGCGAATGACTCCGTAGGTTTCTTCAGGCGAGTTGACGAGGATCGCGACATTCATCATTTTTTTGTTTAAGCTGCTGCTGTCGCGGATTGCATGGCCTTGTCCTGTTTTTAACGCACTTTGAATCTCGGGACGCTCGGCATGGTTTTCCATAAGAGCAGGGTTTTCATACGAATCTCCCACCACAACCCCTGAAGGAAGGATGATGGTGAAGCGAGTGAGCGTTAATTCGCCATATTCTTTGCAATAATGATCCAGGAGTCCATAATTTTTTTTTACCACTTCCTTGATAATTCGGCTTCGAAACAATTTGGCCTGTGTTGCCAACGCTGAGGCGGTTTGTTCAAAATAAAAGGTTCTGAAGGATTTCGAGGCATACCAGCCCACGGCAAGAACCGCAATCAGGGTGATTAAGAGGTAGGAAGGATAAAGATACCAAATCAGACGAGTTCTACGCATGTTCATTCCTTGAGTCGATACCCAATACCCCGTACTGTTTCAATGTACTCACTTAAGTCTCCTATCTTTTTTCGTAGCTGGACCATGTGGACATCAATCGAACGATCTGTCACAGAATAATCATCACCACGGATGGCTTCCACCATCTGATACCGGGTTACCACTCGTCCTTTGCGTTGAGCGAGCACCTGTAATATACCAAATTCCATAAAGGTGAGTTCTATCGGAGAATTATGAATCCGTACTTCATGACGGTCGGGATGGATGGTTAGGTCATGGACTACAATTGGAGGATTTTCAGGCACAGGAACCATATTCCTACGTAATACCGCTTGAATTCGTGCCAGCAGTATTTTAGGACTAAAAGGCTTGGTGATGTAATCATCGGCCCCCAGTTCCAAGCCTTTGACGATATCCGATTCTTCTCCCTTGGCGGTCAGCATGACAATCGGAATGTGTTTGGTTTGAGGGTCTTCTTTCAAAAGCTGACAAATTTCCAAACCATTCAGATCCGGCAACATCACGTCGAGTATGATCAATTCAGGATGGAGCGATCGGGTCAACGCTAAAGCTTCTGTGCCTGAGGTAGTGCCTGTGGCGTCAAATCCCTGTTTATTCAAATTATAAAGCAGGACGGCAAGAATATCTTCTTCATCTTCCACAACCAAAAGCTTTCTGACAGCCATAGGTCTCTCTTCATTGCCCCTCATAAAAAGAGCGCAGCAGTTTACTGCGTGTAGGGTGTCGCAGCTTTCGTAGTGCCTTTGCTTCAATTTGACGAATCCTTTCCCGGGTTACATCAAAATCCTGACCGACTTCTTCAAGGGTATGATCCTTCTCTTCTCCAATCCCAAAGCGCATTCGCAGGACTTTTTCTTCCCGAGACGTCAGCGTTCCCAAAGCATGTCCCGTTAACTCACTCAAACTGGAGTAATTCGACGCTTCATCAGGATCGCTTACATTTTCATCAGCAATGAAATCTTTCAGTTGAGAGTCGTCGTCATCTCCGAGGGGGGTATCTAGGGAAACGGGTTCTTTGGCAATTTTCAGGACTTTGCGTATTTTGCTGAGAGGCATATCCATATGCTTGGCCAATTCATCAGGGGTTGCCTCACGTCCGTATTCCTGGATGAGTGCTCGCGAGATGCGAGACAGTTTATTGATGGTTTCAATCATGTGCACAGGAATACGAATAGTGCGTGCCTGATCCGCAATGGCTCGGGTGATGGATTGTCTAATCCACCAGGTGGCATAGGTTGAAAACTTATAGCCCCGTCGATATTCAAATTTATCCACAGCTTTCATGAGTCCAATATTGCCTTCCTGAATCAGGTCCAGAAATTGAAGTCCCCGGTTCAAGTATTTCTTTGCAATGCTGATCACCAAGCGCAAATTTGCCTCAACCAGGTGGCTCTTGGCTATTTTTACTTTGCGTTCCGCCCGTCTCATCCGAAGCACTTCCTGTTGAAATTCAGGCCAGTTTAAGTCAGTGCGGGCCATTAATGAAATACGACGATGACGGCAGGCTTCAACCCGTTCATAAGAACGGCGAGCCACTTTAAACGGACACCCGGTTAAGGCCTCAATTTCCTCCTCGACAGGCTTTCGTTTCCGCTTACCTTCTTTTGTCCAACGTTCAAAAATGGCATCGGCTTGTTCCACAGGAATTCTTAAATCTTGAGTATATTGTTCCAATTGAACGAGCGTTAAATTGATTTTTTCCTTGTGCTTGAGCATCACAAACGCCATTTGATCAATTAACCTTGAGTTGAAATTGATGCTTTTAATCGACATCTTCATTTCTGTCATGGCTTCATGGAGCCTGTTGGAATGTTTGGGCACCAGCTCACTGCGACCAAATTTGGCATAAATTTCCTGAATGAGGTCATATTGCGCTTTGGCATGATCAAGGAGCTCCAGAATCCGTTTAGCGGCATCCTCTTCATCCTCAATGACATTATCCTCTTCATCCAAGCCTGAAACAATGTTTCTCGCCCGGATTTTATTTTGTCTTAACTTTTTTCCCAAATCAAAGAGGAAGAGCAAAAGCAGGTTTGAATGAGAAAAAATTTCGAGGAGTTCATTTTGGCCTTCTTCGATTTTTTGTGCAATTTCGACTTCACCAGCCCGTGTTAACAAGTCAATACTTCCCATTTCCCGTAAATACATGCGGACAGGATCATCGGTTGAATTATCTTCGGACGCTTCGTAAATGGTCTCCTCTTTAGGGGAATCCTCCAAATCATCGTCGGCATCCTCGAGCGGCGTGATGCGCCCTTTTTGGGTAGGATCAATGATTTCAATATCCAATTCAGCTAAAATATTGAAGATCCTGTCTAAATTTTCTGGATCAGCGACCGCAGGGGTTAATTGAGAATTGATGTCATCAATGGTGACAAACCCTTTCTCTCTTCCCTCAGCAATAAGATCTTTGATCATTTTTGCCTGTTGGTTGGTTGCTTCAACAGTTTCTGTTTGCTCTGTAGGCATATAACTCCCTAAAACTAAAAATTTTAATAACTACTTATTTCATAGCCACAAAGACAAAAAAACATCAAGGAAATATCAACGTTTTCCTTTAGCACCCCATTATTTTTCCACAACGTTGGAACCTCAGTGACGTGCGGGTGATAACGCATCTAATTCCGTCAGGCGCTTTCGGAGTTCAAACTGCACAACAAATCGCTCCTCCTCATTCGCATTTTCCATTTTTCTTTGAAATTGCGTCTTCAAGTTACGTTCCTTGATACGACGCAGGACCGCTCTAAACTGGGACTCTGCATTTTCCTTGAAAAAAGGTTCCATATAAATTCGCATCAAAAGATCCTGGTATTCGGGGTGTCTCTGATTGAACTGCTCGATTTTCAAGCCTTGAAAATCACCATCACTATAGAGCAAAAACAATTCGTAAATTTTTCGAAAAGGCGGAGTCCACAATTCTGATGCCTGCAGATGATTCCGTGCCAAAGAAATCAAAGTTCTTACATTCAACAACGCTTGTAAGATCGTCTTTTCTTCAGGAACTTCCTCATAAGTCGTTTCTGTGGGAGTTAGAGTCGCGGCATATCGTGGAGACGAATTCAAGGTATCGGCTTGCTTCATTAAGGTACTTATCGGAAGTTTTAGCATTTCCGCAAGACTGACTAAAGTCATTTGTTGAATATTTTCCTGTTTGATCTGTTTAATCATGGGTAACATTTCTTCAAGCGCTTTGTTGCGTCCCTGAACATTGGCTGGATATTTGGCAAGTATCCGCTGAACTAAATACTCCAAAAAAGGAAGGCCTTTTTGTAATTGCTGTTCAAAAGCCTCCTTGCCATGCTTGAGTAAATAACTGTCAGGATCTTCATTATCCGGTAAGGTCACAATCAACGCTGCTAATGAATTTGAAAGGAAAAGATTACAGCTTTTCAGCGCGGCTTCCTGCCCTGCTGGATCCCCATCGAACAAAAGGGTGATCGAGTCCGCATAGTGTTGGATTTCTCTGAGATGCTCCGGTGTTAAGGCGGTTCCACAGGTGGCAACGGCCTGTTCAAAGCCAAACGCATGTAAGCGGATTACATCAAAATAGCCTTCCACAAAGATCAAGTGCCTGCGTTTTCGGATAACTTCCAGTCCTTCATAGAATCCATAAAGCACGCGACTTTTGTTGTAAAACTCGGTTTGAGGGCTATTGAGATATTTGGGCTGATCCTCGGGATTGATGACTCGACCGCCAAACCCGATGCATCGACCTCTGAGATCCCGGATGGGGAAGATAATTCGATTACGAAAGCGGTCATATAAACGATCCGAGTGGTCGGCTTGTTTGACTAAGCCGGTACTGAGCAAATCCTTATTCGAAAATTTTGCCTGTTGCAAGTGATTGAACAGGACTTGCCACTCCTTGGGGGCATAGCCTAACTGGAACCGCTCGCAAAGCTCAGGAGAAATGTTTCTTTTTTTTAAATAACCTGGTGCGTCTTCTGCCTGTGTTTGTCGCATAAGATATGCATGATAGAAACGCGCGGCTTCTTTCAAACACTGAAAGCCAGGCTTTTGGAAAATAGCCTTTGGCGCGTTGCTGGCTTCTTCCAAGGGAATACCTGCCCGCTTTGCCAGTTCTTCAACCGATTCAACAAAGGAGAGGTGCTCATACAACTCCAAAAATTTAATAGCGTCTCCACTGATCTTACAGCCAAAACAGTGAAAAAACCCTTTTTGGGGACTGATTTGAAAAGATCCCGTTTTTTCAGAATGAAAAGGACAGAGACCTGTGTAACTATCACTGCCTGAGCGTTTTAAATGAATGCCTTTCTCTTGTACAAGGTCATATAAATTATTACTTTCTTTGACTTTGTTGATGAAACTTGAACTGTATTTCATGATGCGACAAGGCTCGAGTGAACTTGAAGTAGTGAGTTGATTAACGGTAGGATTTCATGACAAGACAATCCCCTTTTTTACGAATAGTTACTTTCTTTGTCTCCTTACAACGCCTTTCTCTACAAGCCTTGAATTTACATAAAACACAAGGCAGGAAAGTCAAGAGGCCGATTGCTTTCATCGTTTTTTTTGTGGCACCTTTGTGTTGGGCTGAAACAAATAATGATGGGCGACAACTTGCCCAACAACTTCAACAAAAACAAGCAGAATTGCAATTATTAACCACGAAACAAAAAAAAACGTCCAATCGCCTTTCTGAAGATCAACACCAGCAAACATTGCTGGCCACTCAGCTAACTCAGCTCTCTCAGGCTCTAACCGCCCTGGATCAAGAAATATTTGAGCTGAGCCACAACCTTCAGTCTTCCGCCCTGGATAAAAATCCCAGGGTTCCTTCTGCCCTTGCCCTCAAGCTTCAACCTTCCCTCGAGTCTATTGAAGAACGAATGCTGCTCTATTATCTGTACCAGTCACAATCAGCTCGAATGAAACCTCTGGAAAGTTATGAATCCCTGCAGTCCAAAGGGATTTTAAAGGAGATAGTGACCCTGGACGCACATGAAAATCCAGCCCTCCAGCAAATCATTAGAGCATACAAACAACAGCGTCAACGCCTTAACGAAACGCTTTCTGAAAAAAAAGACACAAAACATAAATATCACCTTCAACTGAAAGAACTTCAAAAAGAGGCCATCACCATTCAGGAGGATTTGAAAGGACAACAACGTTTTTATGCTCAGACCGACGTAGAAATCAGCCGAATTTCCGCTCAAATTCAATTTTTAAAACAGCAACGGCAACTGGCTCTCCATTATCAGAGGACACAAGGCTTGAAACCCTTAAAAGGAAAATTGGAGGCGCCTGTACCAGGACAACTGATACAACGCTATGGTACCGCCGGAAAAAATCTAACCAATCCGAAACAAGAATTTCAAGGCATCATGCTGGAAACTCCCAAAGAGGCTTCTGTCCGTGCGATTGCCTTGGGGAAAGTGGTGTTTGCGGGGTCAGTTCCGGGGTATTCAAAACTGATTATAGTGGCTCATGGTCAACGAAGTTATTCTGTCTACGGTCTCTTGCAATCAATTGCGGTGGATCAGGGAAGTTATACAACTCAAGGGACCCTGCTTGGAAAAGTGGCGCAGGATCCAGTGACGTCGAAGTTTCACACGTATTTTGAAATTCGGGATCGGGATCACTCAGTGGATCCGCAGGCATGGTTGAAAAAAAGCTATGAATGACAGTTCTCGATTTGGACAACCCCTTCTTCATTCACGTGAAGCACCCTATGAAAATGCTGTCGAAGTAATGACTCCTTTCCAAACACAACGAGGGCACCCGGGTGCTGAGGTACCCACTGCTCCAGAAGGGGCAAACTGAGCGCGTCGAGTTTTGCGAAAAGAGTACGTCCTAATAACAGTTTGGTTCGGGCAATCATGAATAATAAAGCCCAATATCGATTGAAGATTTCATCGCTGACTTTTCTTAAGGAACAATGCCTCAGCTCAACCGAAATCGCTAACTCCTCCAATAAATTCTGAACATGAATTTTACGGGCTCCAATCCATGTTTTATCATCAAATAAACGCGAATTAAAATTTGCGTTGATCGTTGAATCCCAGTTGAGATGTTCCGCAATGGAACGATCGGAAGAGGTAAAGACAGGGTGGATCTCTTCGATTCGTCCTTCTTTTGGCTTGAGGTTTCTTTGGAAAATTCGCCATACTGTTTCATATTGCTCCTCCCGTTCGCACTGCACCCAAACACGTTCACCTTGATGTAAGGCTAAAGAAAAATCGCGAATGTCCCATCTTTCGTAATCCGCATGACTGATTGATTCGAAGGTCAATAAAACTTTTTGCATAATCCTTGAGGGAAGTGGTAAAATGATGTCCTGTACCTTGATTTTAGAAACGCTTGAAACCACAAAAACTATCGGAAGATTGATCGGAAACGCGCTGTTTCCAGGCGCCATCGTCTTGTTGACTGGGGATCTTGGCGCGGGAAAAACGACGCTTTCCAAAAGCATCTGTGAAAGTCAAGGGGTGAATCCAGATGTTGTCACGTCTCCAACCTACACTATTGTAAACAGTTACCCTGGTCGTTTAATGATTCACCATGTGGACTTGTATCGTTTGAATCATCTTGAGGATCTGGATAATTTTGACCGTGATGATTTGATTTGTGACGAAGGCATCACTTTGGTAGAGTGGCCCGCTTTATTGCTGTCTATGCTTTCGGATGAACCCCAACTGCATTTACAATTGGAGGCTGTTTCCACAACTCAACGTCAATTGAAAATGGAAAGCACTTTTCCGAACTATACACCGTTACTTCAAAAACTCAATAAGGCGTTATGAACATACTTGCGATTGATACAGCCTTTGATGCCTTAGCGATCAGTCTTGTGCAAAAGAATAAACCCGTTGCGTATTACTATTCCTTGTGTAGAAAAAGAACATCAAAAATCGTTTTTCAGGTTTTGGAAGATCTGCTGACGAATGCTCAAATGGCTCCGGCTGAAATTGATCTCTATGTTGTGAATCAAGGTCCGGGTTCCTACACAGGGGTTCGGATCGGTATGAGCTTGATTAAAACTTTGGCACAAGTCCATGCTAAACCCTTAGTGGCCGTTTCCTCCTTGCAGCTTTTGGCAGCGCAGACGATTCCTGTTCCAGAGCGATTTTATGTCCTGCTGAATTGTTCACGGTCGGAAGTCTTTTATGCTCCGTTTCAATATCAAAATCAACAACTCACACAGTTGGCTTCCATTCAATGGTGCCTTTTGGATCAGTTACTGGAACAAATTCCTCACGATTATTTAGTGCTAAAAAGTATTCCTGAAAAAACCAAGGGGCCCCTATGGGAGACGCTGAAAGGCTTACCTATGAAAGACGACAACACGAACCCCAATCCTTATCAATTACTACTACTGGGAAAAGAAGCTTATCAAAAAAATACGCTTACCACTTTTGACCATATTCACCCTCTGTATGTAAAAAAAGATATTGAACCCTTAGCCTAATTTTAAGAATGTGGTATAAGTCATGAATCGGTTGAAAATTCGACAACTGTTTTTCTGATCTTTTTACAGGCAATCTTTGTGCAATTTCATTTTGATTTATTCATTCCTTATGGCATTCCACCGCTACTAAGCGTGTTGGTTGCCCTGTTTCTGGCATCACTGACCATCAAGGCAGGAAAATACAACAAGGAAAACCAACTCTTTACCCTGTTTTGTATTTTTCAATTGTTGGCTTCTTTGGTGGATGTTCTGGATACCCTATGGCTCTTGCCAGACCATTCGCTCCTCAGTTCACGTTTACTAGCACTGGTTTACCAGTTCATCATTCCTGTCAGCATTCATTTTGTGCATACGGTTCTTGGCATTCAGCGCAGAAAATGGCTGCTATGGGGAGGATACGTTCTCATTACGGTGCTAACGCCGTTGACGCTGACGTCCTGGCACGTAAGCGAAAAACAAAAAGTTTTTTTTGGATATATTTCCCGAACTGGAAGCCTTTACCAGATTTTGACGCTGCTGGGATTGGCGACTCTGATTTATTGCGGAATGCTCTTGGCGCAGGCCTTGAGAACAGAAATTCGTCCCGACCAGCGAGTTAAAATTCGTTTTATCTTTTTAGGCTTGTTCTTTAGCGGAATGCTGAGTGTGGTTGACGCGCTTTTCAAAGTCTCTGGTTTTTCCCTGTATCCTCTGGCAAATTTTGGTTTCATCCCCTTGAGTTTGATGGCGTATGGTCTGCTGCAATATAACTTGATGGAAATCGCCAAAGAATGGTTCTCTCACGGTTATCTTTCCAAAATACTTGGGTTTCTAGCCTGGTGGCCTCTGGCCCTCGCACTCCTATTTTATCTGCTGGCGCCTTCAGACCTGTTTTACCCCAACTTCATAGCACGAATCGTCCCCTATACTATTCCGCAGATCATTTCCATGCTGATCTGCTACAGTCTGGCCTCTTTCTGTTTTTTTCAGGGTAATTACCGGATGGATACGCTCCTGTTTGGCGCTCTTTGCTGGCTTTGGGGTGGATTGAATCTGGATGTCACTTTGATGGCGCTGGTGAAGGACGCTCCCTTAGCGTTAAGCCTCAGCAGAATGGATCATTTTTTTCTGGTCAATCAGTTGGGCGTTTATGCCGGATTTTTGTATTACTTTGCGGGCGTTGATAAAAAATGGGTTTTTCTATTTGGCCTTGTCGGCACTCTCCTCATGCCTTTCACTCTGACTGAGTGGTATTTTCAGGGCATGTATCACTATTACTGGGGGTTCTTCGCAAAAAAGAATATCGTGTTTGATCTCTTCAGCATCATCACCTTGATAGAAGCGCTGTGGGTTGTGATCACACTTTTCAAAAAAAGTAACAGGACCCTCGCGCCTGACCAACGCAAAGCCTATCTGTATTTCATTATAGGAGGAATAGGCGCTGGTCTGTTAAGCCTGACCGATGTTCCCGCGATGAATGGCCTTGAAGTTTATCCCTTGGGTAATTTTATGTTCATTCCCATCCTTATCATGGCGGTGGGAGTTTTCCGGTATGATCTGATTCAAATCAGCGCCTACAGAAAAGAAGTGGCCTTACGTCAAATGGCTTTGCTCATGTTAGGACTGGTTTATAGCATGTTGTTGATCCTTGCCTGGAAAGGCTTACCGGAACATTCTTTCGATGAAGTCTCGAGAAAAATTCTGCCTTATGGCATTCCTCCCTTACTGTCACTGCTGATATGCCTGTTTTTCTCCATGGCGGCCCTTCGAGTGGGCAGGTTGAAACCAGAACTGATTCTATTCAGCTTTTCCTGTGTTCTGTTTGCCCTCCTTAATCTGGATATTCTTCTGCTGGGAATCGTCAATACTCCTGAACAGGCGTTGAATCTCTCGCGAACCGATCATCTCTTTGTGATTTTCATTCCCGTTATTCAATTACATTTGGCTCTCATTATTTCACGAATTTCCCGAATGAAAACCCTGATTTTGTCTTATTTGGGCACGTTGCTATTCTTTCCAATAACTCAAACAGCTTATTATTTTCAAGGTGTCTTGCGTTATGACTGGGGATTTTTTTCGCAAAGGAACATCGGGTTTGATTTTTTCAGTCTGTTTGCCGTGATTCTGGTTTCCTTGGGAATTTATTTTATTTTCAAAAGTTATCGACAAGAAGCGGATTCCTCCAGAAAACGCCGATTGCTGTATTTTTTCTGGAGTGAAATCGTGCTTATTTTTTTGAATCTGGGAAACATGCCCGCCCTCTATGGAGTGGAACTTTATCCTTTAGGCAATTTCACCTTCCTGCCTATTTTGATTCAAGGCTATGCCCTGCTCCAGTATTATAAAGCCTCGGTGTTTCATCTTTGCAGAAAAACCCTCCACTATGGAGTACTCCTGGGAGTGATTGTCACCGTCTCTTTTTTTCTGGAAAGAACGTCCATCCCGCAGCCTGTCATCATTTTAGGCTTCCTCTTGGGATTCCGTCTTTTGGATCGCCTGGTGACTCGTCTCCTGAGCCTGGTGTTCCCTACGGAAAGGCTTCAATGGAAACAGATTTTGCAGGATCTCCATATCAAACTTTCCATAGCGTTGACTCAGCAAAGTGTGGAACAGACGATGATTCCCCACCTTCTTCACACTCTGGAAAACCGAAAATGCTGGTTGTTTTTTTCGGATAAAAAAGCACTTTCCTATCAGGGAACCCTCTATGTTGCGCCAGACAGGTCTCAGGGGTTTACGCAAACCACTTATCAGCCCGAAGATTCCTTCAGAATAGAAGCGGATCATCCCCTGGTGCAAATGCTGTATGAAACTCAGGATCTGGTTTCTTCAGATCAAAGAGATGAATGGTTCCGATCTCATGAGATTCCGTTGAATGCTGAAAGCGTATTTTCCAAAAGTGTCTTGCTTCAACCTGTGTTTTTCCATGGCGCTCTGAGCTGTTTTATCGCCTTGGAAGAAAAACAGAATGAACAGCTTTATTCAATAGAAGAACAGGAGTTTCTCAGAACGATTGCGACCAGTCTTGGCCCCGTCATTGAAAACATCCGACTGATCACGTCTCTGGAAGAGAGAGTTCAGGAAAGAACCCTGAATTTGCAAAAAGCACGGGATCAGTTAAGCCTGATCAACACGATCAGCCAGAAAGTGGGCCTTTCCCATAACCTGAAAGACGCCTTTCAGATTTTTATCAAGGATGTGATCTTGTGTCTGGATCGTGAGGCCTCAGGATCTATTTTCATCTATGAGGAATCCTCTGAAAAGCTGGTTTATCTGGACAGCTACCAATTACAGGAGGAAATCGCGAAAACCTTCCGGATCAAGGTCGCTCAGGAATCCTCCTATGCCTATATTGTGTTTCAGACCCAACAGTCATTTTTGGTCAATGGCGAACAAATTCACAACTATTTATCGGAGGAGTTATTACAAATGCACTACGGAAAAATCCCTGCGGAGCAATTGATTCTGCCTCTGCTTTCCGAAGGCAAAGTCGCGGGCATCATTAACCTCACCCACTATGATCCTCAGCGACGGTTGCAATCGGATGAACAACTGTTTTTACAGGGCTTGACCCGCAATCTGTCACATCATTTTGAAATGATCCTGCATGTAGAACAAATTCAGGAACGGGAACAGGAAATTAAAGCCGCGCATCAGGAAATCCAGCTCATCAATCAGGTCGTGCAAATTGTCAATTCCACACTGGATCTGGATACCCTCGTCAAACAGATTATGACGGTCTTGCAGCAAATCTTTAAATTCAACGGATTAGCCATTGCGCTGCTGGATGAAAGTCGGCGAAATCTGGTTTTTCATGCGGCTTATCACGATGGCAGTTGGTTAGCAGATGAAGGAAAGTGGAAAGCCCTAGTCATTCCTGTCACGCAAGATAACAATTTTTTTGTGAAAACGCTGAAGTACAATGATCCCAACTATATTGCTTGTATCACTCCGAAAATGCTTGAATATTTTGATGAGTATGACCGTCAACTTTATGAAATTTTCCCTACAGAATCCGTTTTATTTTGTCCCTTGAGTTTTCACGGGGAAGCCATTGGCGTTATCAATTTCGGAAATTCAAGAAAACCCTTTGATTTAGTGGAGTCGGATATTGTTAGAATCCAGCTCTATGTAAATCAGATCAGTAATGCCATTTATAACGCGCAACAGTATGAAGCGTTGAAAGCCACCAAAATCCAATTGGCGGAAAGCGCGAAAATTACCGCGATGACCCGCACCTTTGAAAAGTTTGTCCCCAAACAATTTTTGAATCGGATCGCTCAAGACGGATTGGATAGCATCGAATTAGGGAAGGGACAGAGTGCCACGATTACGATCATGTTTTCAGACATCCGTTCCTTTACCGAACTTTCAGAAACCATGACCGCTCAGGATCTAATGAATTTTCTGAATACTTATTTGCAGAAGATGAGTGATCCAATTCATCAATATGGAGGCTTTGTGGACAAATTCATCGGCGATGCCATCATGGCGCTCTTTGATTTTCCTGATAATTCGAAAGCTGAGGAAACAGAGAGCGCTCTGCGTGCTGCTATCGCCATGCAGGAAATATTGAAAGTCTATAATCAGCATCGAATCGAGTGCGGATACCTTCCCATTGTGTCAGGAATTGGTATCCATAGAGGTTCTGTGGTGATTGGAACGCTAGGTTCGCAAGATCGGATGGATTCCACCGTGATTGGGGATACGGTCAACATTGCGTCAAGGTTGGAAGGCTTGACGAAATATTATGGATCAAAAATTCTGATCAGCTATGATACGCTTTGCTGTCTGAAAAGTTTAGACACCTTTCATTATAGGGAAATGGACTGGGTATTGGTAAAAGGTAAAACAGAGCCACTCTCCATTTATGAGGTTTATGATATGGACTCTGTGGAAATCAGGAAACAGAAGCGTAAATCAAACAGATTCATTTCGAAAGGACTCTACGAAAGGCATACCCGACAGTGGGAACAAGCCATCAATACTTTCCGAAAATCGCTGGACATTTATCCTGAAGATATAGCGGTTCATTTTCATATCAGCCAGTGTGAGTATTTTCAAAAAAATCCTCCCGCTGAAGATTGGAATGGTGCCAGTGTGTTCCTTTCAAAATAAGCCTCACGATCAACATTTCAGAAAATCAAAGATTGAATCTTCTTCCGTATGCATGATTTGTCCACACTTGGGGCAGGGAACCTTTGGCGCAAGATTCGTGATATTCAATTCGTGGGTGTGCAGCAATTGAGTCTTCAATTCATCACAATCTTCACATTCAAAGACAGCATAAAAGGAAGACACGAAAATTCCCTCATGAAATTCCTCCACAAAATTGCACTGACGCACAAATACTCTGGAACATTGCTGATATTCTATTTGTTTTCCTTGCCGCATCAGGGTGCGCATTCCTTCCACCCATTTCTTTACTCCAATGGAATTGATTTCCCTCACTTCCTGTGTGTCCAGAACCAAATGGTTTCTTGAACATTGCAACAAGGGGGTTAAATCCAGATTAGCATCAATATATCCTTGAATTAAAAAACGCGCCTCTTGTTCTATAATCTGAATTCCTTTTGCCATAAATAACTCCTGTTGTGTTGAAATCTTATAGACTTTCAGCTAAGTTTTTCCTGGGAAGACGGGCTCCCTGCCCGCAAAAGCAGGCGGAACACTTGCGCTCCCAGCCCAAAATACTTTTCTGAAACACTATAGCTTGTCAACGAGTATAAAGTTCACTTTTGAGAGGGAATTATGCTGCCTGTAAGAATCGCTCCTTGAAAATTTATCAACGAATCCTTCCCACAATCAGAGTCACGTCATCCTCCAGAGGATGCTCTCCGTAGTGCTGAAAAGCGATCTCAACAATCTTGTCTTTAATTTGCTGGGCCGTCAATCCCAGCGCTGTTTTGATCACTCGTTGAAGATTGCGCACATCCCACATCTCTCCCTGGGCATTGGTATTTTCCACCAGACCATCGGTGTACCAGACCAGCACATCTCCACTTTGTAAATCCTGAGTTTGCAGGCTGTAGTTCATTCCAGGTTGATCCCCCAAACGGTGGCTTTGCGCCATCAAATCAATGATGGAACGTTTCTGTGTTGTTTCGCCTGACATAAAAGAAAACTTTGAGGCTCGCCAGACATGACACGGATTATGCGCAGCGCAGGAATAGCTCAACCGTTGTTGCTGAAAGTCGATTGCAGAATAGAAAAAGGTCATGTTGTAAACGCCTGCGGTAATGCTATAAATGACGTTGTTGAGGCGTTCCATCAGGTATGCCGGATTGAGCAGCTTGGAGTCAATCTGACTGGTTTTGTGCGCGTCAATACGGTATTCTTCTATGGACCGGAAAAAACTTTCCACTACGGCGGTAATTAACGCGGCGGGAATGCCATGTCCTGTCACATCCCCAATCATCACATCCAGAAACTGAGTTTCAGGATAATAACGGTAGGTGAACCAGTCCCCGCCTGTTTCTGAAGCAGAATGATAAAAACTTGCCAGTTCGATTTCCTCCAGGTCTGGATCTTTTTGAGGCAGCAGCAACTCTTGAACAGTATGTGCTGTTTTGAGTTCTATTTCAAGACGCTGGGTTTCCTTGATCGAATTAATGGCCTCCTTGATTTGAAGCTGGCTCTTGATGCGAGCCAAGAGTTCATCCTTGTTAAATGGTTTGGAAAGGTAGTCATTGGCACCGCTCTCCAAGCCTTGCAGAAGGTCCGTGAGCTGATTTTTGGCGGTCAGCAGAATCACAGGAAGAGCGGCCGGAGAATGGCTTTCTCTGATTTTTTGACACACTTCATATCCACTCATCCTGGGCATCATGAGATCCAGCAAGATCAAATCCGGATTTTTATGCTGAAGGATATTCAAGGCCTGAAACCCATCATAAGCCACCAGACATTCATAATGCTTCAAACTCAATTGATTTTGTAAAACCTGTACATTGACCGGTTCATCATCCACAATCAAAATGGTATAAACCTTACCTTGAGCCACATCAAAAGTTTCAGGCTTTTTCTGGGAATCCCTGTTGAGGGGCGTTTCCCGTGTGAGCGTTATTTCTATTTCGGGAAATGACAACGAATCTGCCTCCAGATATTGAACCTTGGCGACAGCCTTTTGCTCTGAATGGGTTCTGGTGGATTCCCGGGAAATCGGCAAAGTGAAAGTGAAGGTTGAACCCTGACCTTCCTTACTTGTGACGGTGATGCGTCCCCCATGCAATTCTACCAGATTTTTGGTTACAGCCAATCCGAGTCCTGTTCCTCCATAGGCTCTTGCCGTTGAACCATCTGACTGTTCAAAGGATTGGAAAATACGCTTATGTTGATCCTCTCGGATTCCTATCCCCGTATCTGATACCGAAATAAGAATCATCGCCTGTTCCTGCTTGGCAGATAAAGTGATGCGGCCTTCATGAGTAAACTTCACCGCATTACTGATCAGATTCATCAGAATTTGCTGTAGACGGTTTTCATCAGCAAGCGCCAAAGGCAGATCTTGGGGAATCTCGTTGTGTATCTGAAGCGACTTTTGCTGAAGCAGGGGGATGGATAAGGCGAGTACGATTTCCACGATACTGTGAATATCCACCGCTTTCAACTGAAGTTGCAATTCGTGGTTTTTCAATTTTGAAAAATCGAGAATATCGTTTACCAGATAAGCAAGACGTTTGCCGCTTTGAATAATCAATTGCAGGTTCTTCGTATGGACCTGACTGAGAGGCCCCCCGATGCCATCCACCAACGATTCACCAAGACCGATAATAGCATTCAAGGGAGTCCGCAACTCGTGGGAGGTATTGGCTAAAAATTCGTCTTTCAATTTATCAAGTTGTCTTAATTTTTCATTTTGTTTTTTGATCGTATCTAACGCTTTTTCTTCAGCTTGTCGACTTTGCGTGATTGCTTGGGAGGCTTCATCCAGAACTTTCATGACTTCCTTCATCCCTAATTCCTCGCCTCGAGTAATCGAAGCAATGATAATACGTGCTGAAGCGCTACCGAGGACGCTGGAAAGTTCTTTTTCCGCATAATCAATTAACTCCGCGTCTACTTTAGAGACAGTGCTCAAGTCCAAATGATGTTGGGAGGCATAATCCGTTAATATTTCTTCTGCCCGTATTGTTCCCAAAATACGGTTCAACAAAGAGCGCAAATCTAAAAGGGAAGCGGTTCCACGCCAGAGCGTTATTTCAGGATTTTCTTCCGTTTTTTCAAACACATCGACAAAGATGAGCGCCTGACTATATTCAACCATATTTTGGTGTTTAAGCCACAGGGAGATCAGGGCATACCCTCCTATGTTGGCCACCATACTCCAAAAAAGGGAGTGGGTCAGTGAATCCATGCCTTGCAAACCAAACAACTGGTAAGGTTTCAGTAAGGCCATACCCAAGGGACCTTCCTCAATAAAGCTGAGGGGTAACCAACCCGACTTTGCGAAGGAAGGAATAAGCAGGGTGTAAGCCCAGACGAAAAATCCTCCGGTTAAGCCTACAATTGCGCCAAGACGAGTTCCCTCCTTCCAATAAATACCCCCCAGAATTGCTGGCGCAAACTGTGTTGCGGCAGCAAAGGAGACTAACCCAATCGTCACTAAGGCATAGGAATTTCCTATGATGCGGAAATACAGATAACAAAGTAAGAGGATTAGCAGGATCGTGATACGACGAATTGCCAAGAGAAGTCCACTAAGATCCTGACGCAGATCCATGTGTAAAAAACGCATCTTCATTAAGAGGGGCATGACCAAGGCGTTACACACCATTGTGCTTAACGCGATGGTCTCCACAATAACCATCCCTGTTGCCGCGGACAAGCCCCCAATAAAAGCAAACAGGGCTAAAGCTTTCTGATGCTCCACCATGGGCAAAGTGAGCACAAAGGTATCCGGATCCATCGTTTCTCCTGAAAACCGGATTAACCCTCCAAACGCTATGGGTAAAACAAAAATATTGATGATCAGAAGGTATAAAGGAAATAACCAGACCGCCTTCCACAGATGCTTTTCATTAACATTTTCCAAAACACCTACTTGAAATTGCCGCGGTAGAAACATAATGGACATCATGGCAAGAAGGTTCATGGTAGTCCAACTGACATATTCCCCGGAGTCATCGCTAAAACTGAATAAATTTTTCAATTTGGGGAGAGCTTGCGCTTTAGTGAACAGATCTTCAAAACCATTATTCAATCCATACGTTACAAAGATTCCTACCGCCAGAAAAGCTACCAGTTTTACAATGGATTCAAAGGCAATTGCCGCAACCATTCCCTCATGATGTTCGGACGCGTCTAAATGTCGTGTCCCAAACAAGATCGTGAATAACGCCATGAATAAAGTCACATAGAGCGCTGTATCCGTATAAATTGAGGAATTCTCAGCTTGGTAGGGTAGACTAACTTCAGGATATTGAATGATGATATTGAAACTGGTAGCAACGGCTTTAAGCTGCAAAGAAATGTAAGGCATGATTCCGATGACGGCAATCACGGCAACTAAGCCTCCAAGAAATACACTTTTACCATAGCGTGCGGAGATAAAATCGGCAATGGAGGTAATGCGGTTGACTTTGCTAATACGAATGATTTTGCGCAAGATCACCACCCATAAGATGGCCATCAGCGTTGGACCAATGTAAATCGGCAAAAAACCCACACCGGTACTGGCTGCGCGTCCAACACTCCCATAGTAGGTCCAGGAAGTACAATAGACGGCCATGGATAAGGAGTAAATATACGGGTTACTGATAATACTACGTCCTTCATCGGATCGCTTATCCGCATAGTAAGCCATCACAAATAATAAACCCATATAAATGACAGAAACCACAGAAACCAGGATAACCATAGAATATTGTGCCATTTTATGCTCTCTTCCTACGTACTTTGCGCTTGGTGTGCTCTAAAACAGGACCCAATTTGTTTTTTTGATAAGACCCGGTGATGATCATGATAAGACCAATCAGCAGGAACCAGACAACATACAAATAAACGTATAATAACGGGACACCGAACAGTGTTTCACTTTTACTACTAAATAAAGACATTATCGGGAAAGTGAAGACGCCACAGCTTATGACAAATAAAACGATCATTTGAGAATTTTTTTGGTTTTTCTTCTGCATGACGAACTCCTTGATCTCCTGGCAGTTTGATTTTGAACAACGTCAGGTTACGTCCTGATGTTCTATAGTGTTTCAAATAAAGTCGAGCTTTTTAGCCGTCAGAAAAATATGCTAAGCACTGCTGGATTTTTTAAAAATTCTGAAAATCTGGCTTTCATGTCCAAAAACGCGATGGCTTCCGTATAAGTATTGGGGGCGATATTAAAAACCAGACACGAAGTATTACGAAAGATTTGAGTCAGTCCGAGTCCCGCGCCTCCTCCTTGTGAAGAAATTTGCATAGTCCCCTGAAAATAATGGTTTAGTTTATCGGGTACAATGTTTTTATCAAAACTCCCAAAGACATCTTTCACGGAAATACCAAGATGAGTTCCATCGAAGCCATAACCAAATTCAACCCCCTGGGATTCGGATAGTTGAACAGGGATACTTCGATCCTGCTGATCATAAGTCTTCTGTCCACTAGCGTTTACAGGAGCGCTATAAAAGGCATTCATCAATAATTCTTCCGCTACCAACCGGGCAGATTCCTGAAAACCGGAGTTCTTTGAAAAAGGAGTCATCCATTGTGAAAGTTCATCGATCAAGACGTATCTTTCTTCCGAAGAACTAAAAGTATGCTGAATGATCTCAAAGGGTTTTGAAAAATACGGTTCCATTCCGGAACTGGCACCCCTTGCCAGTTTCTGTAAAGTAACCAGCAATAGATTAAAACGGTTTTTCCATGGGAGATAGGCTATATGATGCCACACGACCCGTTGAATCATCTGGGAGATCGATTGTTTAAGAGGACTTCCGGAATAGATCACAGGAATTAAATAGGGTTGCTCCCGTTGAATCAAAGAAATGAGCTCATCTTCAAAACTGTCTGTTAGGAATAAGACCTGATCTTCAGCTTTGTGTGAAAGTTGCTGGCGCAATTCTGAAATATTGTTGAATTTTTGAATCTCCCAGCCATTAGCATTCAGAAGATGCAAAAGTTCTGGTTGCTGAGGACATTGTTTCAAATAAATCCAAAGGGGGAACATACTTCCTTTAATGTGTTTTTGGTGATAATGCGGGACAAGCGTAGGGCGTGTTAGCGAAGAATAAGCGTAACGCACCAAATGGATGTCATGTTTTCTGGTGCGTTACGCCTTGCGGCTAACGACACCCTACAATAGGACGGCCCCGGCTTAGACCGGAAGCCCCCAGACACTAACTATAGACCTGATTTTTTGTCGGTCAAACGATTGAGCCCTATCCAATCCATGTCCGGAGGATTATCTTTGTAATGTTTACAGCGCTCGTAATAAATATGGCTCACCGTGTCGCCAGGAAATAGCTTCAAACATTCCTGAAATAATGGGAGCGCCTCAGCCCACTGGCGGGAGTAATAATTCACGAGGCCCTCATGATAAAGCTGCTGGATCTTCAGTTTTGAATCAAGAATTTCACTTGGATTGGTGTTGTAAATCTCAAAAATTTTGACAGGTTTTTCTTTACCCTTCACACTGATGAAATCTAACTCCCGGGCCAGTATTTCAGAATCGGCAGGCAGTAACTGATAGGTGTGTGAAGAGATAATGATTTGGCTATCATAAGTGTTCGTGTTTTAAATACTATGATTTCAATCACATAAACAGCCACCTTCTTTATATCCCGCTCCTCAGTTCTCTATCCAATCGCATCAAGGATGTTTCCCGATGTTGATAATTTGGATCGA
>JBBCAX010000143.1:0-2223 GCA_051382335.1 Deltaproteobacteria bacterium TL4 | reverse complement strand
TTGCCTTTCGCTAATTGTTCATGGTACTCATTACCTTAGGAACACGGTTTGTTCGCTGTTTGCTGGCTGGTTTCCCGCCAGTGCCGCATGATCGGTTCCATAGTATTGAAAGCCAGTGGCTTTCCTACAGGGGACTTGCACCCCATTAGATCACGCCCATGCTGGGCGTACACAAGGCGTTGCAGCCGACATGGGAGGACGCGGCTTTTTCCAAAATTTAAGGCGGTTGGTTTAGTCCTCGCCTTTTCAACGTCTGATGTTTCCCCCCAGTCGGCTGAACTTGGATCGTTAGAGGGTGCCATGCTCGTATACCACTTTCTCAATGCTCGTTGGGCAAATGAAAACCTAGAGAAAAGCCGCCTCAAGATATCAAGATTCGAGGATCTAAACGATCCGTTTGAACTGCTGGCGGCAGACCTTAAGGATGAAGCTATTCGAAAAGCGTTCCAGGATATACGCGATCACATGTGTGGCAACCGCGGTGTTGTTTGCTTCAGTCGCAGTTGGCACAACCCGCTGTTGTGGAGCCACTATGCTGACAAACATAGGGGAGTCTGTCTTGGCTTCGAGGTGCCAGACGGACACATCGTGCAAGTCAGTTACGAAGTAAAGCGTCTCGTCAATGTAGTTCCGAAACTTCTCTCCTGTGGCCCGGCGGCCGAAACGTTGATGACAAGACTATTAGCCACGAAATTCCAGGACTGGAGATATGAGGACGAGGTCCGGGTTTACACTGACCTTTCGGATCGCGACGCAGTAACCAGCCACTACTTTAAGGATTTCGATCATGACTTGGCACTACGGGAGGTTATCTTGGGATGCCGATTTAGTGGCGCAGTTCCCGAAATCAGAGCTTTAGCGCATAACTGCTTCGCCGGGGTGTCTATGATCCAGACAAGATTGGCGTTCACGTCCTTTCGAGTCGAACGCGACAAACATGAAATCATTGTCTAACGAGGGCATGCACGCGGACACCGAACCATGCGGCACACATACGGTGGCTTATCCTGTAGCTCCTTGGCCGCATGGTTCGGTGCCGGTGATGCCCGGTGTTCGAGTAAGCCTCGTTCCTCGTCAGGTATTAAGTAACTAACGGTAGAGACTTGCGCTGATTTCCGCTGTGGCTGAGGCCAAGCAATTTGACCGCGGGAACGTAGATATAGAATTGCCAAGAAGCGTAAAACGTGGTAGAAAAGCATCTTTTTACCGATTACGTTGAAAGCTATGTGTTCTCCCATTCACACCCATAATTCTCCAATTCAGTCATCATTCGATCCGGAAGATCCGAAATTATCAGATATATTTCGACTTTACGGGGATTCCTATCGAGCGGAGCACCGTTTATCATTACAGCAGGTCAAAGCGATAGCAGCGATCAAGGGGTGTCAAACGGAGGCGATGGGTTGTCGCGTTGATGTGTGTGAGATTACAATGTTGGGTGCGCTGGACATTATCGGTAATTTTTGTGAAAATATTGCATGGCCTGAATAATAGGCATTCATTGGATATTCCCCAAAGTCATCCAGCCATTCTGGAGTTTTAGCCAGTGGGTTGGGGACTGAAAATTAGCAGGAGAAACATTATGATCCAAACAGTAGAAGCCACCATTGATGAACGAGGATGCGTTCATCTGCTTGAACCGATTCAATTGTCTGGCCCTAGACGAGCGTTGGTCACAATTCTGGAACAAAACCCCGTTTATCTTATTTCAGAGACGGCGTTGTTGAGTGAGGGGGCACTGGCCGAAGACTGGAATCGTCCTGATGAGGATAAAGCATGGTCTCACTTGCAGTAGGGGACGTTGTTTTAGTCCGGTTTCCCTTTTCAGATTTGTCGCAAACCAAGTTACGCCCTGCAATCGTATTAGCTGAAGCAGGGAAAGACGATTGGATTTTATGTCAAGTCACCAGCAATCCTTATGGAGACAAGAAGTCCATCGAGTTGACTGCCCCCAGTTTTGCTTCAGGGTCATTGCAGGTCATCAGTTACGCTCGTCCAGATAAGTTGTTCACCGCCAATCACTCGTTAATCGTTTCAAAAGTGGGTCATTTAACGGGTGATGCCTTTAAGCAAGTGATTGAGGCCATTGTTCAGATCCTTCGCAAAGGGCTTGCAAACTAACGTGGTGGTGACAGTGTGCCCAATCGGGTAGGTAGCGGTTTTTCTCCGCCACCTCCCACACCACCGTACATGCGGCTCCGCATACGGCGGTTCCCCAAGAGG
>JBBCAX010000142.1:0-19113 GCA_051382335.1 Deltaproteobacteria bacterium TL4 | reverse complement strand
TTTCCAGGAGTTCTTGAATCAAAAGGCTTTTATCCACATAATAATAGTGTCCTTGAATGAGTTTTTTAAAATCAGATAATCCTATCGATGATTTAACTTTCATAATGTTTCTCCTTGAGTTGATAGCTACCCACTTAAGCCGGAACACAGGGTAGGATGTGTTAGCGAGCTTGCGAGCGTAACGCATTAGGCAGATGCTGGTTTATTGATGCGTTACGCCTACCGGCTAACACATCATCCTACTTTGAATAGCTGTCCCGGCTTAAGTGAGTAGCCGAGTTGATAGCCGTTAATTTGCATTACATTCCTAAGAGTTGAAGGGTTTTATGTTCGTGGGTGATTTCCCGTTGGAAAATTTTTTCGTCCCAGCTTTTGCTGGAGGTTCGATCAAAGATCAGCAGGTAGCCTTCCTGGGCAGCGCACAAATCCATGTAATCGGCCGTTTGTTTGACACCTTCCGCTATCGTCTGTTCCAGGGAATGGCGGAGCAGTTTTAATTCAATCACGAGTTTCTGTAGCCCCTGGGGATGTTTCCATTTGACCAGCAGATCGGTGCGGCGTCTTCCCAGCGCGTATTCTCGTTCTACTCGTCCTTCGCCATTGACGATTCTCTGTAAAAACGCCTGAAGCAGAAGCTGTGGCCCGGCTTCCTGGTATTGAAACTGCTGGAGCCAATGTTCCGAATTTTCACGGAAAAATTCCTGAAATCCTTTCAACAGAGCCAAGAGATTCAGAGTCTGATCCGCATTGAGATACCAGACTGTGGTTTGAGGGAAGCCGCTTTGAAAGGACCAGGCAAGTTCACGGGGAATCACTTCTTTATAAATTCTGTTGCTCAAGCGGGTCTCTCCATTTCGGCCTTGTGTAATCAGACCCAGGTCAATCACATACTGAACATCATCGGGATGGAGCGGCATACTCTCACCTGATAAAATCGGTTCGATGACCCGGCGTACTCGTTCTTCCTTTAGTTTGTCGGTCAGTTGATCCAAGTGAGTTTCTCTGCGTTGAATGAGATTTTCTTTAGCCGTTTCAATCATTTCGGCAGTGATTTTTCGGGAGCGATCCCGATTTTCTTTCATTTTGTAACTCACTTCGTATCCCAGGGCATTCACCAACCAGGGTTGTCCCTCTGTCAATTCCCAGGCCAATTCAAAGACATCAGGGGTAAATTCCTGCCCGGTTTCCTCGGTATGTTTCAAATACAGGGTCATCACGTCGGGTTTGGTGAAGTTGCCCAGCCTCAGCGATTCCGCTTTGATATTGAAGGCGCTGCCTCCGGTGATGATTTCCTGGGATGAGGAGTGTATCCGGTAATCATGGATGTCACGGACTCCGCATAGAAGGACGCTTTGAGGGAAATCGTCAGGTCGAGCGGTGTATCCGGCTCGCAATTGTCGCAGAACCGAGATCAGCGTGTCTCCAACCAGGGCGTCAATCTCATCCATCATCAGAATCAATGGACGGGAATCGATTCGTGTCCATTGCGCAAGCGCTTCCCGGAGAGCGTCATGCGCTCCACTTTTCTCCAGAATCGATTTCCAGTTGTTATTCAGAAATGATTCTTTCAAATACAATTCCGCTCCAAACGCCATAGCGCTTAAAATCGCCTGGATACCACTAGTTACATTATCACGAGCTGTCTGCGCGGATTCCACATTGACATAAGCGCAACGGTACATTTTGCCCTGATTGAGATATTTCATCAGCGCCAGCAGACATGAGGTTTTGCCCGTCTGCCGGGGTGCGTGAAGGATGAAGTATTTTTCGTGTTCAATCAGCGTCAGAATTTCATCCAGCTTGATTCGCTCTAAAGGATTCAGACAATAGTTTTTTTCAGGATTGACAGGTCCCGCCGTATTAAAAAATTTCATAAGGTTTTCTCCTTAAATAGTGTGATGGCCAGTCTGACTTCAAAAGAGATTTTTCCAGTCTGGCTGTGAAAAGTATAGGTTGGGTTTCATAGCTTACATCCGTTCTTTGAGAAAGACGCCTAACTGCCGATCCGTTTTGGCAATGTGATTGAGGAACCAATCCACAATTTGACTGCGAATTTGCAGAACCCAATGAAAATTTTCGGGATTGCTGAGAAAATCCATCCGTTTCACTTTATTAAATTCGTCCAGGAACCGCATGTGCTGGGCTTTATGGCAGGCATACTCAGGATAGTCGTATTGCCGCATCAACACCTCTTCATCCTCAAAATGCGTGGTCGTGAATTCTTCCAGAAAGTGGATCACCGAGTCTAACTCTTCCTGTCCTCGTCCTTGTTTGATGGCAATCATCAGTTGATTCATTCGGTCAACAAACTTCTGATGCTGACGGTCAATGAGGGGAATTCCTGTGGAAAGCGTGTCTGTCCATTGAACGGGTTGGGTGACATCCTCCCTGTTTTCAGGCCGTCCTTGTTGGTCAAAACTCAGACAACGCGCCAGATAGATTTGCGCGGGAATATCCTGTGGGTTCAACGCGACACATTGTTCCAGCAGCGGTTGTGCCTGGTCCATTTCCTGAAAATGATAATGGCACAGGGCTTGTTCAAACAGCTTGATGGAGCCGGATTTTAGAGCACGGAGTTCTGGAGAATCGGCCTCATAAATCTCATAAACCGAGACCGCTTGGGATCGCCCTTTGGCTTTGATACGGTCAATGAATCGAACCTGATATCGGGAAGGGTCTTTGAGGCTGAAAAAGGTATGTTCGCTGATCAGCAAGGGCGTTTGATAAAGTTTGGTCAACCCCTCCAGACGCGCGGCCAGATTCACCGCGTCGCTGATCACCGAGCCTTCCATGCGGTTATGTTCTCCAAGCATTCCCAGCATCAACATGCCCGTATTGATGCCTATTCCTATTTTCAACGACTCCTTTCCTGCTTGCGATTGCTCCAGGTTATATTCCTCCAGATACCTCAACATGGAAAGGGCAGCCTGAACCGCGTCATCGGGGGTTTGGTGGAAGAGTGCCATGATGGAATCCCCGATATATTTATCAATAAAACCATGGTGCTGTCTCACAAAGGGACCCATCTTGCTCAGATAGGCGTTGATGAACTGGAAGTTTTCTTCAGGGGTCATTTTTTCAGAAATGGACGTGAAGGAACGAATGTCCGAAAACAGCACCGTCATTTCTGTTTGAATACAATCTCCGAATTGCAGCTCACTGATGTCCTTTTTTTTCAGAATTTTCAAAAAGTTTTGGGGGACAAAACGCTCAGACGCTTCCAGAAGGCTCTGCACTTTTTTGTATTGAGCATCAATCGTCATGATGTCCCGATACGATCTTAACGCCGTAGTCATCGTCATAAACAGGCGTTCACGGGTCATATCCGTTTTGGTTCGGTAGTCATTGATGTCATATTCCATGATCACTTTTTCTTCAGGAGCCTGGCCGGGCTGTCCTGTTCTTAAAATGATCCGTGCCCATTGATTGTTCAGTTCTCCCCGGATCAACCGCGCTAATTCCAGACCCGCGTTGTCTGTTTCCATGACCACGTCCAGTAAAACGATGGCGGTATCAGGGTGTTCCAGTAATTGCTGGCGAGCTTCCTTACCGGAGTAGGCACTGATGAATTCAAGTTTTTTATTTTCAAACCGAAAACTGCGAAGGGCGAGTCGGGTGATCCGATGAATTTCAGCCTCATCATCTACAATCAGGACTTTCCAGAATCCGTGAGTTTCTATGGGTGTTTCAGGGTCTTCAGGCGCAAAACGCATTTCGTCATCATCATGAGGGACATCCACTTGTTTTATAGGGTCTGACATGGTTTTCCTTCCAGAAAGATTGTTATTAAAGGGGTATCCTCTTCAAATTTCATGGTAACTCCTGATTGCCCAGCTTCGCTGTGCAGGGCGCAGGAGCGCCCAATCAAGCATTCCCACGCTGGAGCATGGGAACGAGATGTATGCCTTACCAAGAAATATGAAGAGGATACTTAAAGGGGTTACTCAATATCATCCATCAATCGGGCAATCTGTTCCGGTTTGGGCAGACGTCCCCGATATTCTTCGGGGAGTTCTGTGACCCGTTGATATTGGGCGACACCAATAGGTTTTCCAGATTGTCGCAGGGAATATTCCACAATGGTTTGGTTCTTACTTTTACACAAGATGATCCCGATAGATGGATTTTCTTCAGGCATTTTTACAGTGTCATCCAACACGGCCAGATAGAACTGCATTTTCCCCACATATTCCGGCATAAATTTCCCAATTTTCAATTCAATCGCCACTAACGATTTGAGTCCCCGATGGTACAGCAACAAATCAATGAAATATTCCTCATCCCCAACTTCCAGACGATACTGGCTGCCAAGGAATGAAAACACGCCGCCCATCTCCCGTAAAAAAGGTTCGACCTTTCCCAGAATCGCTTGCGCCAACTGACGTTCTGAGTGTTCCTCTCCCAACTCCAGAAAATCAAAGGTATATTCATCCTTGACCGCCAGTTTTGCCTGGTTGCGGATTTCTTCAGGAACTGTCTGATCAAAATTGGTTTGGCTTAATAACGTTTTTTCATAGGTTTTGTTTTCAATCTGGTGAATGAGTACGTTTTTGGACCACCCCATCTTGCGGGTCATGCGGATGTAAAATTCACGTTCGAGGTCATCTTTGCACTTGGTGAGAATGATGATGTTATGAGTCCAACTAATTTCTGCAACCAGTGGTTGCAGTTTTTCATTGTGGATATATTCTGTATACAAATTTCGCATATACCATATATTCCGGACTGAGAATCCCTGGATTCCTGGAAACTCGGATTGTAAATCTTTCGCAAGTTGTTCTACCACGGATTTCCCCCAGGTTTCTCCTTGCTGACGTTCCACGATGATCCGTCCAATATCCCAATAAAGTTGGATCAAGTTATGGTTGACAGCTTTCAAGGCTGTATATTGTGCGTCACGAATGCGTTGTTTGATGTCTCCAAGCAAAGTAGAGTAATCCTTTGGTATGATGTCGTTCATGTTGACTCCTATATGTGGTCATTTTTCAAGAAGGTAATTTGATGACTCATGTTACGCAGCAGCACCTTTTTCCATTCTCGTTCCCATGCTCCTGCGTGGGAATGCATAATGGGGCGCTCCCGCGCCCCTGCACCGCTTTTGCGGTGCAATCACAAGAAGTTAATGAGTTCCTGACAGGGCGCAGGAGCGCCGAATCCAGCATTCCCACGCGGGAGCGTGGGAACGAGAACTTCAAGAAGTTAATTGAATGATAAACACGGTTCCCTTTCCCACTTCACTTTCACAGCGAATGGTTCCCCCGAGTTTTTGAGTAACAATATTATAAACAATATGTAATCCCAGGCCGGTTCCGCCTTTGGCGCGTTTGGTGGTGAAGAACGGATCAAAGATTTTGGGGAGATGTTCCGGGGGAATGCCTTTGCCGTTGTCACGGTAGATCAGTTGCAACTGTTTTGGATTCTGGGTGATCTCAAACCGAAGGGTGCCCTCGTCGCCTTCATCAAAGGCATGGATCAGGGAATTCATGACAAGATTCGTTACGATCTGGGAAAACTCTCCGGGATAACTTTCCAGCGTGATCTCTTCATCACATTCAATTTCGACGTGATGCTTCGTCTTTTTCAATTGTGGATGCAGACTGCGCAGCACTTCCTCCAGGTATTCCCGAATCTTGAAGGTTTGCCGATTGTCGCTGGTTCGATCCACGGCCACTTTTTTGAAGCTCTGCACCAGTTCAGCGGCTCGCTGGAGGTTGGTTAGCAGAATATCACTGGATTCCTGAACCACCTGAAAAAAATCCTCCAACTGAGATTTCTTGAGACTCCCCTTTTGGACCATCTCCATGAAATTTCCCACTTCGGCATTCAGGTTGGACGCCGCTGTCACGCCCACGCCCAACGGTGTGTTGATCTCATGAGCTACTCCAGCCACCAAGCCTCCGAGGGATGCCATTTTCTCACTCTCGACCAACTGACTCTGGGTCGTTTTCAAATGTTCCAAGGCCTTGGATAATTCCAGGGTGCGTTCTTCCACCCGCTGTTCGAGGTTGCTGTAAAGCAAGGCGTTTTCCAGTGAAATCGCGGCCTGGGAGGAAAGCAGTCTCAGCACTTCCAGCCGATCTGGCGTGAAGGCTCCGGTGGTGAGATTGTTTTCCAGATAAAGAACGCAGATCAATTGAGTCTGACGCAAAATCGGAAGGCACAAAATCGATTTAGGCTTATGTTCAATCAGATAAGGATCATTGGAAAATGGATGCACTTCTCGAAGATCATTGATAAGCACGGATTCCCGTGTCCGCTTCACATAATTGATAACGGTCGGTGGAGAATCAGGGGAGGCATTATTTTCGCTAGAATGTAACCAGGTGCTGCCGTCAAAAGAAATCGATTGCAAAACTTGAACATCCTGCCCATTCCCTACAAAAAGCGTCGCTTTTTGGGCTCCGGCGTTTTCCAAAACAATATGAATCATCCGTTTTAACAAGGTTTCCAGGACAATCTCTCCCGAAATTGCCTGAGAGGCTTTCATGATCGAGGTCAAATCCAGGAGATTGGAGGTCGTGGTTCCTGTGCTGTGAGTGGTGGATCGAGTCGAGGATTGGGTGGTGTTAAAATCCGTAGGTTTGGTAGAGCCTTCGGCTAGCTGAAGTGGCGAAACCCAACGATCCGAGCCTTCCTCCTTGTTGGGTTTCACATCCGTTCTACCCAACCTACCAAAAAACGCAGGGTAAGTTTCTTCCAAATGCCTTACCTTCGCCAACGCTCCCCAGCAACTGTAAGCGTAATGGGCTTTGTGCATGAAATGTTCTGCCAGTTCAGAATTATTCTGTTCAATCCAGAATTTAGCGAACAGTTCATAAGAAAGGGCTTCTTCTTTCAGGTAGTTATTTTTTTTTGACCCAATGATCGCTTCATTGAAATGGTGAATGGCCTTTGTTTGATTCCGTTGCACCCGAAATAGCTCGGCTTCCACCAGATGCCACTGATGCAGAAAATTCTCAGGCGCATGGTGGGCATAATGCTTTACCTGTTTCTGATTCCGTTTAACTTTCAGCAGAAATTTTTGCCGTTTCAACCTGGAAACAGTTGAAACAAGCGCTAATCGAATTAAGGAGTCATGAATATAGTAATGAAATGAGCCAAGAACCCCAATGCAAACATCCAGATTAATTTGATCAGAGGCAATCAATCCCTGAGAATAGTCTTGATACAGATAGCAAAAGTACTGCTTCCATAAAAATACTGAGACAATGGCAGTTTGGTCATTTCTATCCCTGAAAGATTCCAATAATTGAGGATCATCTTCTGAAAGTTTTATATTTTTAAAATCAATTTTAATATCTGTGAGGTTTAGAACCGCATTCTGTTGTATTTTTATTGTATTTAAAACGGTGATTTCTTTATAATTCATTAATATTTTATTAATGTGATTTTCATGGAATAAATATTGTTTTAAATCATTTTTAGAATGAAAAGTATGATAGAGATACATTTGCAGACAATACAGGGCATACTCTATATCCCCTGATTCCATCCCTGTTTGATACCCTTCCCAAAGGGGCTCAATTGATTGTTCGAGATGTTTTTTCCAGTGATGATTGAATGTATAAAACAACTCAACATTCTGGATTCTGGATTCCTGAAATTCTTCCTTTTGGGAAAGGCGTAATCCTAATTCTCCAAATTCATAACAGGATTCCGGATCGTTGAGTATTGCCAGTTGAATCAAGCCAAACGCAGGATAAACAGAGGTATTGCAAAAGTTGCCGAATTGCAGGGAAAAACGAACCAAATGAAGCGAAATGATGGGTAACAGATCAGGAAGCGCAAAATAGGCCGATGACATCATTCCGCCCATAATTTTGCTGATTCCAAGCGAATGGGCATCGGTTGCCAAGGGAAGATGGTACAAATCCTCAATAGTTTTTCCTCTCAAGGCCCATCTGGTTTTCATATACTCTAGCAAGATATAGCCTTTATTGGGATTTTCAGGGAGATGAACTCCCAGTTTATTCAGAATCTCAAATCCTGTCTGGATGACTGCCATCAATTGGTGTTGAGAATGCAGCATCTTCATTTTTACATCATACAGGGGAACCTGTTCCAAAACCGTTTTTGCCTTCCCAAGAGCGATTTCAGATTTTTGTTCCATCCGTTCAAAGTCAAAATTGAAGTAAGCCGCTTCCACAGTATGTGTGTGCAATGCCATTGTTAATTCATAGCGACGGTCCCAATCGTTTTCTGTCAACAAGGACAACCCCATCTCAAAATATTCCAGTGCCGGTTTATAGGCGTTGGATTTCAGTGCTTTTCTTCCGGCCTGAAGGTTGAGGCGAGTCACCAGTTCTTTTTCAGACGCTTCGTTGAGCAGAGAAAGTGCCTGATTGAAGTGATTGACAATATCAAACACCTGGTCTTCATTTTCAGTGAGTACCTCCGCAATGACAGAATCCCTGGAGCTTGTTTGTGAGGACAGTGCGTTATTGAGCATGATCCGTCCCACAGCCAGATGGCTTTCCTGTTTGTGACTTTCTTCAATCAATGAATACGCGGCTTGTTGGATGCGGTCATGAACAAAGTTATAGGTGGGATTGAACAAAACACCCACCCGCATGGAATTCGGCGCTGAGGTTTCTGGATGACCTAACCCAACGAATTTATACATATCATCCGCAGGTTCGATCAAGCCTTCTTTTAATGATTCCCATAGGTCAGTGGAAGTGTCTTCAGAAGATTTCTCATAAACAAGGGACAGGGTTTTCAGATTGAAGGTATTGCCGACACAGGCCGCGAGTTTCAAAATACGTTGGGAGGTTTCTGACAGTTTTTTGAGTTTGTTGACCATCAACTCCACCACATCATCGCTGATTTGATGGGCACGAACCTTGTCCATCTCCCATTCCCAACAACCTTGCTCCCGGTTCAATTCGATAATGATTTCTTCATACAGCGTTTGTAGAAACTGACTCAGGAAGAAGGGATTGCCGTTCGTTTTTTGGAAACAAAGTTCGGCTAATTCACGTACCTCAGGGAGAGGACGCCGTAACGTATCGGCTGTGATTTGGCTGACATGGTTTAATTGCAAAGGCTGCAGGGCAAGGGTGTTCACAAGAGAACCCTTTTTTAGCGCATCCGAAGCTCCTGTTTTTTGAATTTCATCAAGGGTCTGGAGGAGAGGGTGTGTGCGGTCAACTTCGTTGTCACGGTAAGCCCCGATAAAGAGAATAGACTGGGCTTCCGATTTGGTCAGGGTGAGTTCCATCAATTTGAGAGACGCAGCGTCAGCCCATTGCAAGTCATCCAGAAAAACGACCAGGGGATGTTCTGGACGTCCCAGCGCTCGCATGAAATTCTGGAAGGTTAAATTGAAACGATTTCGAGTTTCATCCACTCCCAACTCTGAGATTTCAGGTTGTTTTCCAAGCAGGAGTTCCAACAGAGGAATGATATCAATCATGAGCTGACCATTAGGTCCGAGTGCCCGCGCTATTTGATCCTTCCAAACTTGTACCTGTTGCTCACTTTCCGAGAGGATTTGACGAAAGAGTTCCTGAAAAGCATGAGTAAAAGCGGAATAGGGAATATCCCGTTTGAATTGGTCAAATTTTCCGGAAACAAAATAACCCCGCTGTTGTACAATGGGTCGATGAATCTCATTCACTAACGCGGATTTCCCTACACCCGAATATCCTGCGACCAGCATGATTTCCTTACTTCCGTGACTGACCCTTTCAAAGGCTGACAAAAGGACCGCGAGGGCGTCTTCTCGTCCATAGAGTTTTTGCGGAATCTGGAAATGATTGGAGATGTCTTTCTCGCCAAGCGAGAAAAGAGGGAATGGGGAATGGGGAATAGGGCTTGGGGTTTGTTGGGTTTCGCTTTGATCTACCCAACCTACGAGGAAATCGAGGCATTTTTGCAGATCATATTTCAGTCCGAAGGTGCTTTGGTATCGGTCTTCGGCATTTTTAGACATCAGTTTCATGATTATGTCGGAAACAGCACGAATCAGCATTTCCGGCCTATTCCCCATTCCCCATTCCCCATTCCCCAGAACCGGCGTAGCCGGAACGCAAGCGATATGACAATGCACCATCCCCATCGCGTCTTCAGCTTCAAAGGGACGTTTTCCGGTCAGCATTTCGTAGAAGGTTGCACCCAGCGAGTAGAAATCGGTTCGGTAGTCCATGCTGCGATTCATGCGTCCCGTTTGCTCAGGAGACATATAGGGCAAGGTACCTTCGAGGACATTAGGATTCCAGACAGACTGGATCTCACGGGGTAATTCGGTGGAAATTCCGAAGTCAATGAGTTTCACCACCCCGGTTTCAGGATTCCAGATGATGTTGCTGGGGTTGATGTCTTTATGCATGATGTGACGATCATGTACGATGCTCAGACTGTCCACAATAGCAATGGCGAGCTTCAGAAATTCTTCTGGAGTCAGCTTTTTTTGAGGAAGGAGTCGGCTTAAAGATTCTCCACCGAAATCTTCCACCGTCATCACCAGCGTATTTTCAAACGATTCCAGAGCCTGTACCTTGATGATGCCTTCATGATCAAAGGCACTGGTCATCGCATATTCTCTTCGGAAGCGTGCGGTATCTTCCGGGGATGGAGGTGCTTTCTTGAGGTTTTTCAAAATCACCGGGGTGTTGTCGGTGGTTCGAGTGGCCCGGTACACCGTAGAGTGGGCACTTTCGTAGAGTTGTTCTTTGATTTCGTAGTGGGGGAGGTTTGCCATATTGTTCATTCCGCTATAGGTTCAAGGAGTTTATGAGATTTACAGTTCAAGGGATGCTACCCATAGTTGTTTGCCTTCCACCACAACGCCGATTCCCAGAACCTTTTGCACTCCGGCATTTCGTAATTCCGTGGCATACTTTTTTTCCTGAATTTGCTTGAAGGCGCTCTGCATCGCAAGCTCGTGAGTGTTTTCTTTTTTAGCGTGGATTTTCTTGAATTCAAAAATAAACCCTGTTTGCGAAGAATCACGAGGAGTCATCGTCATGTCATAACGTCCGTAACCGGATTCATGGTTGGAATGGATGATATAGCGGTTCGATAAATGGACGAGTAATCCCAAAACAAAGGTATGATAGACACGCTCCGGTTCATTTCCAGCAGAGTCATGAAAACTCAATACACTCAAAACAATATCCTGTAAAACATCCCCAAACGTTTCGATGTCTTCTTCTACCAGAGATTTTAATAATTGCGCTAAACGTTGATCCCCCACTTGAAACGAGAGCCATTGCTGGACGGAGTCTTCAAAAAATAACCGCACTTCCGCGTTGGGAATGGCGAGATCATAAATATCCCTATAGCCTTGCCGCTGTACTTTGACAGGTTTCAAATAGCCGCTGAAGACGAGCAAACTCCAGACGCTCAGGGCACTTTTGTCCATATCCCTCAAGACGATGTTTTCATCCAGAGGCGTGGAAATGGTTCCGCCATTGAGCAGTTGTTCTATCTGAGGTTTGAGAGATTGATTCTTTTCAAGCATCAACTCCCTCAGCATCTCATTGCTTCCGGTGTTGATCCAATAAGGGCGAAAGCCATCAATACTTTTGTCAACAAAGTTCAAAACGGACCAGGGATTATACATGACCTCCTTACCAAAGAGATAACCATTATACCAGGCCTGAGCTTGTTCTTGCTGATCGCTCAATTCAAAATCTTTAAATATTTGAGTGACTTCATTTTGAGTGAATCCAAAACGGGTGGAAAACCCTGTACTCAAAATAGTATAGACATCCAGGTTATTGAGCCCGGAAAAAATGGACTCTTTCGCGATTTTCAGAATTCCGGTCAAGACCCCTTTTTCCAAATCAGAGTTATCTTTGAAGGCGGCACTGAGGAGATTCCGGATCAACAAAACTACGCGGTCATAATATTCATGCTGATATCCCGCATGAATCGGAACGTCATATTCATCGATGAGGACAATCACATTTTTTTGATAAACCCGTTTCATCACATTCATCAAAAATTTCAATCCTGCTTCGAGACTGGATGGATTAGAGGTTTGTTTTATAATTTCATCGAAAAGGGGGCGTTCGTCAGAATCGAGAGCTTCATAGAGAAAAGGTTTATGCTGTTTATACAGATCCGCTATCAAACGTTGAATTGCGGCAAAACAATTCTCCCAGCTATTTTCTTTAATATCCTTAAAGGTTAAAAACAGAACCGGATATTTCCCCTGATGCTCCATGATTTCAGGAATCTGTTCCACCGCCAATCCATGAAACAGGGGAGCGTTGCTGTCTTCCGTCTTTTCAAAAAAATATCGCAGCATGGAGAGGTTCAACGTCTTGCCAAAACGACGGGGACGGGGAAGCAGGATGATTTTAGAACCTTTTTCCAGGAGTTCCTGAATCATCAGGCTTTTATCCACATAATAATAATGTTTCTGAATGAGTTCCTTAAAATCAGATAATCCTATCGATGATTTAACTTTCATACCATTTCTCCTTTTTCAGTTTGTCCTCAACGTTATGATAAAGGTGGTTCCCTTTCCCACCTCACTTTCACAGCGAATGGTTCCTCCGAGTTTTTGGGTAACAATGTTGTAAACAATGTGTAATCCCAGGCCGGTGCCGCCTTTGGCGCGTTTGGTGGTGAAGAACGGATCAAAGATTTTGGGGAGATGTTCCGGGGGAATGCCTTTGCCGTTGTCACGGTAGATCAGTTGCAACTGTTTTGGATTCTGGGTGATCTCAAACCGAAGGGTGCCCTCGTCGCCTTCATCAAAGGCATGGATCAGGGAATTCATGACAAGATTCGTGACGATCTGGGAAAACTCTCCGGGATAACTTTCCAGCGTCACCTCTTCGTCACATTCAATCTCGATTTGATGTTTCGTCTTTTTCAACTGCGGATGCAGACTGCGCAGCACTTCCTCCAGGTATTCCCGAACTTTGAAGGTTTGCCGATTGTCGCTGGTTCGATCCACAGCTACTTTCTTGAAACTCTGCACCAGTTCCGCGGCTCGCTGGAGGTTGGTCAGCAGAATATCGCTCGATTCCTGAACCACCTGGAAAAAATCCTCCAACTGCGATTTCTTGAGACTACTCTTTTGGTACATCTCCATGAAATTTTCCACTTCGGCGTGCAGGTTGGAAGCCGCCGTCACGCCCACGCCCAACGGCGTGTTGATCTCATGAGCTACACCAGCCACCAATCCCCCAAGGGATGCCATCTTCTCACTTTCCACCAACTGATTCTGGGTCGTTTTCAAATACTCCAAGGCCTGGGATAATTCCAGGGTGCGTTCTTCCACCCGCTGTTCGAGGTTGCTGTAGAGCAAGGCGTTTTCCAGCGAAATCGCGGCCTGGGAGGAAAGCAATCGCAAGACTTCCAGCCGATCTGGGGTGAAGGCTCCGGGGGTGAGATTGTTTTCCAGATAGCCTATTCCGATGAGTTTTCCTTGATGGAGAATCGGCGCGCATAAAATCGACTTGGGATGATGCTCCACCCAATAGGGATCAGCACTGAATTGATTTTCCTGAGCCGCATCATTCAGTAATACGGATTCCTTGGTGCGAATGACATATTGAATCAGGGATTGGGGCACGTCTCCACTTTTCACTCCAAACTCCCCACTTTCAACTACTGGCCTAAGACCGGACAGTTTTTCTCGTTCCCACGCTCCTGCGTGGGAATGCTGGATTCGGCGCTCCTGCGCCTTGTTAAGTGAATTCGTTATCTCATTCCCCTGTTCTCCACGGTAATCTATGATTGCACCGCAAAGCGGTGCAGGGCGCAGGAGCGCCCCATCAGGCATTCCCACGCGGGAGCGTGGGAACGAGGTGTTTGCAGTGTCCCATCTTAGACCAGTAGCCCCAACAACTCCCCATTCCTCATTCCTTGAACAAGCTTCAATAAACCATTCTCCATTGCGTTCCAGCAACAATATTCCCTGATCCGCTCCGGCGTTTTCGATCATGAGGCGCATCATCTTTTTCAACAGCGTTTCCAGTTGGATTTCTCCGGAAATCGCTTGAGACGCTTTCATCACCGAGGTGAGATCCAGCGCGTCGGATTTTCCGGTGGAGGTGGCCGTGGAGGTTCTGTTCAGAGTGCCCGTGGTCGTAAAAGTTGTTTGGGTGATCGTAGTGGGTTCCTGTATTTTTTCCTTGGACTCGGCTGGCTTCAAAAGCTGAGGCCAGGTCTCATCCAGGTGTTTGACTTTGGCTGTTCCGCCCCAGCGTTGATAACGGGAACGGGCTTCGATCATGTAGGTTTGGGCAATCAGGGTTCTGCCCTGCGTGAGGTAAAATTTGGCGGCGAGTTCATACGCCAGGGCTTCTTCCCAGACATAACCGTTCTCTGCGGCTTTTTCGATGGACTTATCGTAATACTCCATTGCCAGGCTGTCTTTCCCCATAACCCTCGCTTTTTCCGCCTCCACCAGATACCACTTGTGCAGCAGATTCATCGGACCAAATTTAGCCCAATGCTTCATCTTGCGCTGATTCAACGAGACACGAAGCAAGGTCAGAGGGCGTTTCCAGAAGGGAGTGTCCGCATAGCAGGCGAGGCGGATCAGGGAATCGTAGAAATAGAAGAGGGGTTTTGCAGCCAGGGAATTGGCAATGAATAGGTATCTTTTAGCGATCCTGATATGGTGCAACGAGTCGCTGAAATTCTCGAAAAAATATGCACACACGGAATGAACTAAAAAAAGGTATTGAAGCAAAGCAAGAGAATCGGCGTTTTGTTCTAAATATGGCAAGATCAGGCTGATGTCATCACTGCCTGTCAGTTCACGGTAACAATTTTCTCTTTTCCCTGTGAATCTTCCAATGGTTTGCCGCAAATTTGCAAAAAAAACCAGTACCCCTTTCTGCCCTAATTCACGACAAACAGCCTCGGCCTGAGCCAACTGCCTTTCCAATTCCAAAAGCTCAGCATTTCCAAAAAAGAGATACCAATGCTTTGCAACAAGAGCCATGCCGGCATATTCCAGGTCCCCGGCTTCTCTTGCTAACTGATGGACTTGAGCCAGCGGAGATGCCACCGTTCGCCAGTTTTCTTTCCAGTGTTTAATGAAAAAGATATTTACATGGATCGAACGTCCCAGAAATTCCTTATCTTCCAGCCTGGTCTCTAACTGTGCCGCAAACTTTCCCAGGCGATAGCCACTCTCGATTTTTCCCAACACGCCACATAAAATGATGCTATAACCCAAATAGGATACTGGCGTTGACGAACAGACGCCATACCTGAGTGAAAATTGAACCCGGCGATTATACAGAAGAACAGTCAGATTGGGAGAATATAAAAAAACAGAGGCTGCCACATAGGTTATAAGCCTCATGGCCTGTAGCAAACGGGGATCGTTCATCTCATGGATTTCCAACAGAGAGTCCAGATTTTCAGGAAACATCCTTTCTGTTTTTAGAATTGAGAACAGCACATGAAGTGCGGTTGGATTCTTGGGAAAATGAACATCCAGCAGTGCAAGCCCTTTTAAGGCAGCCTCCACAGATGCCGGTCGATTGGCCTGAAAAGCGTAGGCTCTTACAAAAAGTTCATATACTTTTGCCTGATTCAGCGCTTCTTTGGCATGGTTCAGTATCCTCTCTGCCCATTGGTGCATCAGGTCGTATTGTGCTGTCAGCAAAGCCCCCTCCGTTGCTTCCATCGTCAATTCCAGAGCGAGTTCATAGCGTTCCTCCCAAGCGTTTTCGGACAACAGACCCAATCCGGTTTGCAAATAGTGAAAGCAGGGTTTAAACGCTGATGACGCTTTGGCTTTTTGCCCTGCCTGTAAATTCAGTCGGGCGAGTTGTTCTCTTTCCTCAGGCTGTTGAAGCAGTGTCAATCCCTGATTCAGATGATTGATGATGTCAAAAATCTGTTCCTTGATCGCTTGTTTTTCATCCTGAGCCTTCCGGCAGTTTTCCAGCATGAGCCGACCAATGCGCAGGTGAGCTTGCTGTCGTTGATCCTCCGGGATGAGAGAATAGGCGGCCTGCTGGACTCGATCATGGACAAAGCGATATTCAGGATTGCTTTCCGACGCTGGGGTTTCGCTAAGTTGTTTTTCCTGCTGAAATCCAACCCATTTCCAGGAATCGTCTATCGGCAGAATCAACCCCTCCTGCAACGCTTCCCAGAGTGCTTCCGCCGTGGTCTGTTCGTCTTTTTCAACAATCACCGCCAACGTTTGCAGGTCGAAATGGTTACCCACACAAGCGGCCAGTTGGAGTGCCTGGCAGGTATTTGTGGAAAGGGCGTTGATTTTTTTAACCATCAACTCCACGACATTGTTGGTGATCTTCGCACTGCGAATGCCCGCTTCATTCCAGTCCCAGCGCCGTTGTTCGATGTTGAAATCAATGAGGCGATCCACGTAGAGGGTTCGCAGAAATTGTTCGAGAAAGAAGGGATTGCCTTCAGTTTTGCGAAAGCAGATTTCTGCGAGGCTTCGTAATTCCTCCTTGTCACGATTCAGGGTATCGGCAAGCAATTCATGCACGGCGTCCAGGGGCAACGGATCAAGGGACAGCGTATGAATCGAGACCTCTTTCTTCTTCAGTTCTTCCAGCAGGGTGATAAACGGATGACCGGAATCCACCTCATTATCCCGGTAGGCTCCGATGAAAAAGAGATAATGCGCCTGTGAGTCGCTCATGAACTGACGAATAAGATTCAGGGATGCGGAATCTGCCCATTGCAGGTCGTCCAGGAAAATCGCCAGCGGACGTTCCGGAGTCGCCAGGGCACGCACGAAATTCTGAAACACATAATGCAGACGGTTCTGCGCCTCCGTGGGCTGAAGTTTGTTCGCGGGAGGTTGGGGACCAATGATCCATTGGGTTTCCGGGATGATATCAAGGATCACTTGTCCATTCGGTCCCAGCGCCTTGAGGAGACGTTCCCGATAAGCGGCACATTCGGCTTCATCAGCGCTCGCGAGCTGACGCATGAGACTTCCGAACGAGTATGCCAGCGATTCGTAGGGAATCTCACGTTTGAACTGATCAAACTTTCCTGAAATGAAATACCCTCTGCGAGCCGTGATGGGTTTGTGGATTTCATGCACCAAGGCCGATTTTCCCACACCGGATTTCCCGCAAACCAACAACATTTCTTTTTCGCCACGGCTGGCTCTGTCGAAGGTCTGGAGCAGGATTTCGCGTTCAGCCTCACGGCCATAGAGTTTTTCCGGAATCTGGAATCGTTCGGAGATGTCTTTCTCGCCAAGCGAGAAAAGAGGGAATGGGGAATGGGGGGTGGGGATTAGGGAGTGTTGGGTTTCGCTTTGCTCTACCCAACCTACGAGGAGATCAAGACATTTTCGCAAATCATACTGGAGTCCAAAGGCGCTTTGGTAACGGTCTTCAGCGTTTTTAGAAAGGAGCTTCATGACAATGTCGGAAATAGCACGAATCAGCATTTCAGGCCTATTCCCTATTCCCCATTCCCCATTCCCCAGATCCGGCGCAGCCGGAACAACGGCAAGATGGCAATGTACCATTTCCATCGCGTCATTGGCCACAAAGGGACGCCTTCCGGTAAGCAGTTCGTAGAGCGTGACGCCGAGCGAATACAAGTCGGTGCGGTAATCCATAGAGCGGTTCATGCGCCCTGTCTGCTCCGGAGACATGTAGGGCAGAGTGCCTTCCATGACGTTGGGATTACGGACAGACGGGGTTTCACGCGGCAGTTCAACCGAAATGCCGAAATCAATCAGCTTCACCTCGTCGGTTGCCTGGTTCCAGACGATATTCGAGGGATTGATGTCCTTGTGCATCACGTTGCGCTGATGCACTCTCGCCAACACTCCGGCGATCCGTTCCATCAGGGACAAGGTTTCGGTGAGTTCCAACGGTCGGGTCTGGAGAATCCGTGAAAGCGAATCTCCTCCAAAATCTTCCAGGATCATGGTGAGGCGGTTCCCTTCGGATTCAAGACCATGCGTTTTGACAATGCCCTCGCCTGCAAAGCCTCGGGTGATCTCATACTCCCTGCGAAACTTGGCCATTTCATTGAGGGTGGGAGCATCGCCTTTCAACACCTTGAGAATCACCGGGGTGCTGTCGGTGGTTCGAGTGGCTCGATAGACTGTGGAGTGGTCGCTTTCGTAGAGTTGTTCTTTGATTTCATAGTTGGGGAGGTGTGTCATATTTTTAACTCTGCTAGTGTTTCAAGGAATTGATGAAATTTACAGTTCAAGGGATTCCACCCATATTTGTTTGCCTTCTACCACAACGCCGATGCCCAGAACCTTTTGAACTCCGGCATTTCGTAATTCGGTGGCATACTTTTTTTCCTGAATTTGCGTCAGGGCGCTCTGCATTGCAAGCTCGTGGGTTTTATCGTCATCTTCGTCGATTTTTTTAAACTCAAACACAAATCCTGTTTCAGTGACCTGGCGCGGTTTCATCGATACATCATAACGGCCATAGCCTGATTCCTGATTAGACCGAATCTCATAACGATGTTGAAGGTGTACCAAAAGTCCCAAGACAAAAGCATGATACACTCGTTCGGGAGCATCTCCGGCAGTATCATGATAACTCAACACCGCAAGTACCATTTCTTTCAATAATTTCCCAAAGGTTTTGATGTCTTCTCCCATTAAAGCTCGCTGCAATTGCGCTAACCGTTGATCTCCGACTTGAAACGAGAGCCATTGCTGGACGGAGTCTTCAAAAAATAACCGCACTTCCGTATTGGGAATGGCCAGTTCATAAATATCCCTATAGCCTTGTCGCCGCACATGGACCGGTTTCAAATAGCCGCTGAAGACGAGCAAACTCCACACACTCAGGGCACTTTTCTCCATATCCCTCAAGACGATGTTTTCATCCAGATGCGTGGAAATGGTTTCGCCCTTGAGCAGTTGTTCTATCTGAGGTTTGAGCGATTGATTCTTTTCAAGCATCAACTCCCTCAGCATCTCGTTACTGCCGGTGTTGATCCAATAAGGGCGAAAACCATCAATGCTTTTGTCAACAAAGTTCAAAACGGACCAGGGATTATACATGACCTCCTTGCCAAAGACATAACCGTTGTACCAGGCCTGAGCTTGTTCTTGCTGGTCACTCAATTCAAAATCTTTGAATATTTGAGTGACTTCATTTTGAGTGAATCCAAAACGGGTTGAAAACCCTGTACTCAAAATGGTATAGACGTCCAGAT
>JBBCAX010000141.1:0-3244 GCA_051382335.1 Deltaproteobacteria bacterium TL4 | reverse complement strand
AAAAAGGACAAACTGACCAACTAAGGAGGAATCCGCACTGTCTATTTTTTAAGTAACTGATATTATTGAGTTTATTAAAAATAAGAAACAGGCAGAAATGCCATTAACTACATGAAAAACTATAGGAAAAATTCAAGAAGGTGTTTTAACGTCCCTATTCAGTGCCAGGGAAAAGCAAAAAAGTAACTTTTTATTTCCGAGTTCAGTGACTAAAAAATAATGCGTTATTTAAAATTATGTATCGATTAGATGTGAAATCATTCAGCGTATGGATGCTGTTGTTAACTATTTTTACGCCCTTTGTGTATGGAACGGTTTCCGAGATACCTGACATTGAGTGGAACACCCAGGTTTCTTCGAGCTTTGTCTATGCGAATCCTGTTTCTCTCGCTGAAGGCCTCGGGGCCTTTCTACAGCGATACGCCAAACACCCTGAGGATATTCACTGGGTGGCAGAACTCCAAGGAACTATTCACTCCGCAAAATTATTTGCTCCGCCACAAGCAATGTTTGAAATCTTGTTAATACGCTATGATCTGAGTCTGATTCAGAAGGCCCGTCAATGGTGGGTTGTTCCCAAAACAGAGGTGTGGAAACATCAACCTTATCAAAAGTGGATTGCTTCGTCTGTCCCTGTCTCCGAAATTCTTTTCGAGCTTTCACAAGTTGGTAAAATCTCGATTGAAGCGAATACGCTGTCATTGGAACCGCTGAGACTTCATCAGAATCTTGATTATTCATCAGTTGAAAATGCCATTGAGGGCTTGGCCCATCAATTTCTGTGGCATGTCGAATATCACGCTGAATCTCACCGGATCACACTTATTGAGGAAAAACAACTCCTGCTAAAGAACGTGACCTTAAAGCACATCATGAAGTCACAACTCCATGAATTTTTGCAAAGAACAACCGCAAAATTTGATAGTCTGCGCTCTGTTGAAGTGGTCTATCCTACAGAAAGTATGGTCGTTCTCCGAGGCACTGAAGCCTCAACGAACCTGCTCCATAAATTAATAACCGAGTTTGATCAATCGATGGCCTCTCAGTCCGTAAATTCCGCGACAACGCCCTACTTTAAAACGTTAATCCTGGAGTCTGTCTCTCAACGCTATCTCCAGGAACATTTGGAACCCACGTTTGAGCAATACCCTTCCTTAAAACATCGTGTTTCCTTGTCATGGGGACACCCCGAAGCAACGAAAGGAGCGTTAATGCTCTCTTTGTCAGGAGAAGAGGCTGCCGTCAAGCAAGTGATGGAGATATTAAAAAATCTGGAACAGAGTCATCAGCAATTACTGCGTTTACAACCCCCTGTTTTCAAAAGGTATGCGTTCCGATACTTGCACGTCGGAAAAAAGATGGTTCAAAGTGAAGGTCAAAGTATGCAAGTTGAAGGCGTGGAATTGTCCTTGAGTCAAATATTCAATCATATCTTCACGTCACCGTCAAAAGACGTCGGAACAGCCCCCAAGATTATTCCTGATTTTGTCAGTAATTCAATCATGGTTTGGGCCACGCCTGAACAACTTTCCACCATGGGGGATTTAATCCAGCTCTGGGACAAGCCCAGTCCCCTGATCAAAATTGAGGCTTATATTTTTGAAACAAGCGAATCATTTTCGCAACAACTGGACCTGCAGTATAACGGACGAGGCGTTTCGAAAGGCGCGACGATTCCCAATACCCCTGATTCAGGCCCCTACAGTGTTTCCGCAATGTTAGGCCCCCTCAATACGACCCAGTCTTTTCAGGTTGGAACCGTTTTGAGCTTTTTGGAAAAAGAGGGTAAGGGCCGTGTCCTTTCAAGACCTGTTGTCGTAACAACCAATAACATCGAAGCGGAGATGCATAGTGGTTCGATCATTAACGTAAAAATTGCGAATGAAAATAGATTTGAACTCAAGGAAATCAAAACAGGGGTCACGCTGAGAGTCACCCCCCGCTTGGTTCAGGACGACGACGTAAAACAGACCAACCATAAAATTTTCCTGAATGTTTATGCGGAAACGAGTAATCCTCTGAATGAAAACACAGATGGCATTCCCCAAATAAATTCGCAAAGAGCCCGAAGTCAAGTGATGGTTAGAAATGGAGAACCTTTTTTGCTAGGGGGCTTGATTAAAAACCGAACAGGACAGACGGAAACAGGAATTCCTTTCTTAAAAGAGATTCCTTTGTTGGGTTGGTTATTCAGAACCACCGATGCGAATAATCAATTTGATCATATCCTGGTTTTTGTCACGCCATCGCTCCTTTCTGAAAACCATTTCCAAAAATTACCTACCTTTGAAGAACTTCAGAATTTGAAAAATATTGAAAATTAACGACTCGCGTGGAACAGCCTCGATATCGGGTCTTAGGGGGAGAGGTTCCCTTCCTTTCATTCGGGGGATTTAACTTCTTCCAGTACCTTCTTCCTCATTGCGTATTTCGCGGACTCAGCCTTTTCAGGCGGAGTCGTTACGAAAAATAAATCAGCATCTCCGGTATTGAGAGAGGTGACTTTTATTAAACATCTTTGGGGTTGGTCATATTTTCGGCCACAATTTGTAGGGGCGAACCTGTGTGTTCGCACTGATCTTGGGCAGACACACAGGTCTGCTACGGGATGAATCAATGTCCTCTGCCATTTTTGGAGTTAAGTCTAAGTTCGTCCTTTGTGGGTTCCTCTCACGGGAGTCAAAGCTCGTTTGGGCAGGAAGTGGCGGAGTTGATTCGTCCTTATCAGAAGGAAGAAGGGGCTCGCTTATCAGCGGGGATGAGTCCCCAGCGGATTACGATGTTAGAGGATGAAACCTTTCATGGGGATCAACTCTGTCTAGTGGGACTGGAAGCGGTCTCGAATTATATCGTTTTGGAAACCTATGCGCCCCATCGTGAAGGAAAAACAGGGACGGAGGAATCTCAAAGGCCATGAAGGGAATGCCGGTGGAGGTGATTCAGGTGGGAAGTGATGAAGGAAAAGGGTTGTTAAACCACATCACCCAAGGCTTGTCGGCACATCATGCCCCCGATTTATTTCATCCGCTTCAGGCTCTTTCACAGGCTACCTTGCTGGCCTTGAAAGCCCAAAGTGTAGAAGCGGAAAAGCCGTATCAAAACGCTGTCCAACAGACACAAACGCGGCGAAAGCAACAGGAAGCGTTCTTTCAAAACAGACCTCCTGGACGGGCGCCTGCTTTTGAAAAACGGATCGAGTCTGCCGTGAGCGCTGAGAAACTCGCCCAAGAAAAACTGGAAACAG
>JBBCAX010000140.1:0-48186 GCA_051382335.1 Deltaproteobacteria bacterium TL4 | reverse complement strand
CTAGTACACTGTCAGCCTTTAAATTTGTGGTAGATCGGGACTACGTGCCCGATAAAAACAACGTTCGCAAAAGCTGGGCATGTAATCCCAGCCTACCGAACCCGAAAAATAAAAGCTGACTATGTACTAGAAAAGAATGAAAGTTCCTGTTTTTTTCACGTCATCCTATGCCAGACACTCAAAGTTTTCAAAATAAAAAAGAGACAACAATGGAATGCCTTGCGGAAAAAGAAAAATCATCACTGAAACGGTACACCGGCATTTTCGTTTTACTTTGGACAGTGGTTATTGGAGGTTCCTTGTCCTGGAATCTCTTCCTGCTCCACCAGGGAACAGACGACATGGCGCGAATTCAAGCCAGAGCCTCCTTTCAGAAGGATGTGCTTTACCGCCGATGGAACAGCATGAACGGCGGTGTCTACGTCGCAGTGAGCGCCATGACATCGCCCAATCCCCATCTGGAAATTTCTGAACGCGATGTCCAGACGCTTTCCGGAAAACGGTTGCCTCTGATCACCCCCGCCTATATGAACCGCCAAGTATATGAACTGGGAGCCAAAGAAACCGGAGTGCAGGGACACATCACCAGTATCAACCCCATTCGTCCGGAGAATAAGGCAGACGCTTGGGAAACAGAGGCCTTACGCTCCTTTGAAAAGGGAAAAACAGAGGTGAGCTCCATCGTATCCGTCAAGGGCCGTCTTTACATGCGGCTGATGCGACCGCTAGTGACTGAAAAAGGTTGTTTGAAATGCCATGAAAACCAGGGCTATCAGGAGGGGGATGTTCGCGGAGGAATCAGTATCTCGGTTCCTATGGAACCTCTTGAAATTATTGAATGGAAACGCATGATCAGCCTCATCCTGGGACATGGCTTGGTATGGATCCTGGGACTGCTTGGTATCGGTTATGGCATCTTCCGTGGACTGGAAGTCATCGAAGGACGTCAACTCTCCAATGAAAAAATCCGCAAACTGTCCACTGCGGTGGAACAGAGTCCCAGCTCCATTGTCATTACGGATCTTCAAGGCAAGATTGAATATGTTAACCCCAAATTTTCACAACTCACAGGGTACTCCCTTGAGGAAGCCCTCGGAAAAAATCCCCGTATTTTAAAGTCCGGAAAAGTTTCATCAGAAACCTACAAAGCCTTGTGGACAGACCTGCTCGCCGGTAAAGAATGGCGAGGAGAATTGCATAACAAGAAAAAGGACGGAGAATTATATTGGGAATACGCTTCAATTTCCCCAATCAAAAATGAGGCAGGCGAAATGACTCATTTTCTGGCGATTAAAGAAGATATTGCGGATCGTAAACAAATGGAAGCGGAATTGATTCAGGCCAAGGAACAAGCGGAAGCCTCCAATCGGGCAAAATCGGCATTTCTTGCCAGCATGAGTCACGAAATCCGGACTCCGATGAACGGAGTGATCGGTATGACCGGACTTCTTTTAAAGACAGAGCTCAATGCCAAGCAACAGGAATACGCGGAAACTGTTCGCCTCAGTGGAATGCATCTTCTCAGTCTGATCAATGACATCCTCGATTTTTCCAAAATTGAAGCGGGAAGAATGGATCTGGAAGAACAAGCCTTCGATCTTAAACTCTGTATCGAAGACGCCTTGGCACTGATCGCCTCGAAAGCCGCAGAAAAAGACCTTGAACTGATCTATCTGCTAGAACCGAAGGTTCCCCCCTTTATTCGGGGAGATGTAACCCGCTTGAGACAAATATTGGTGAACCTGCTGAGCAATGCCGTCAAATTTACCGAAGCAGGTGAAATTATGGTTTCTCTCAAAAAACTTTCCCAAACAGAGGACTCTGTGAAACTTCAATTTTCTGTTCGGGATACAGGCATTGGAATTCCCGCTGACAAAAAACATCGACTTTTCAACGCGTTTTCCCAAGTTGACGTTTCAACGACACGCAAATATGGAGGGACAGGCCTGGGCTTAGCCATTTCCGCCAGATTGACGCAGTTGATGGGAGGGGAAATGTGGGTGGAAAGCCAGGAAGGACAGGGGTCCACCTTCTATTTTACCATTCAAACCCAAGAAACGTTGGTAGAACCCAAAATTTTTATGGATGAGCACCTGCCTGAACTCCAAAATAAACAGGTCCTGGTGGTGGACGACAACCAAACAAACCTCCGTGTACTGACGCTGCACTGTGAACACTGGAAAATGGTCACTCGAGCCACAACCTCTCCCCGGCAAGCCTTGGACTGGATCGAATCCGGTTCTGCCTTTGACGTCGCCATTCTGGATTTTCAAATGCCAGACATGAACGGCCTTCAACTAGGTACCGAAATCCGCAAACGACGCGCCAAAGACACATTGCCGATGATCTTGTTTTCTTCACTTACCCCTGAAGAAGGAACCGAACCATGGAGTGACCCGTTCAATGCTCATATTTCCAAACCCATTCGAGAATCTTTGCTGTTTAGTACCTTGGTTGAGTTACTCTCAGGGAAACCCCATGCGGTACTGAGTGATGAGTTAAAGTCAGATCCGCATTCAAAATTAGGAGAAAAGATGCCTTTAAGAATTCTGGTAGCCGAAGATAATCGGATTAACCAAACGCTGGTGCTTGCCCTTTTGCATGAATTGGGATACCTGGCCGATCTCGCTTCAAACGGCTTGGAAGTTCTGGAAAACCTGAAACGACAGGATTATGACGTGATTCTGATGGACGTTCAAATGCCGGAAATGGATGGACTCCAGGCCACGCGACAAATTGTAAAACATTACCCTCCCGAGAAACGCCCCAGAATCATCGCGGTTACCGCTAACGCCATACAGGGAGATCGAGAACGGTGTATCCAGGCAGGCATGGATGATTACATCAGCAAACCCATTGAAGAAAAAGAACTGCTCTCGGTTTTAGAAAGATGGGGAAAGCAAATAGCGGTACCTGCCTCTGGACAAGAGGAAACTCAAGAGAACGAGGTCCTTGATGACAAGATGATTTCAAAGATGAAACCCGCTCTAAGGAGTCAACTGATTCAAATATTTTTAGAACTGACTCCCGTCTCTATGGAACAGATCAAACACTACGCAAAAAACAAAGATCCGCATCACATGGGACAAGAAGCTCACTCTTTTAAAGGGAGCAGCCTGGCCATAGGAGCTAACCAACTGGCAACGCTCTGTGGCGTGTTACAGAAAAAAGGAGAAACCGAAGATCTCTCCGAGATAGACGACTTGCTGACTCTTTTGGAAAAGAGTTATGCTCAAGTATGCAACGCACTCAAACAATACTAAATGCCCCTGTTTTCTCTTGGTATCGTGCGTCAGGTTTGTCCCTGGTTTCTTTCGTAAGCGGAATGTCAGTTGCGGACTTTGATGGATTGTCCCGCAAATTCGACGACTTGCCCTGCCTTGATTTTACAGCGTTTTCGTAATTCAATTTGCCCATCCACCAAGACCTGCCCCGAGGCCACGGCCTGTTTGGCCGAAGCGCCGCTTTCGCAATAACCTTCGTGTTTAAGCAGGTTGTGTAAGGCTACATACGGTTGGTCTTCCAGGAGGAATTCTGTCATGATTGCTTCTCAAATGTATAGGGTTTACGCGTTTTTTCAAAGATAGGCAAAACCACTTCAAAAGAGGTTCCTTTTCCCTCAATGCTGGAAACTCTAATTTCACCTCCGTGATTTTTAACAATGCCATAACTGATGGATAAGCCCAAACCTGTGCCTTTACCTACTTCTTTGGTTGTGAAAAATGGATCAAAAATTTTATCTATTTGGGATTCGGGAATTCCAATCCCATTGTCTTCGAAACTGACGACGACGCACTCTGAAAAACTGGGGTTTTTAGAAATTTTAGTTTGAATGGTCAGCAGTGCGCCTTTTTTTCCCTCAAGCGCGTCCCTTGCGTTGGCGATCATGTTGATAAAGACTTGCTCTAACTGTGAGGCATTACCAAAAATTGGAGGCAATGGCGCCGTATAGTTTTTGTCAACCCGGATATCATGGACTCTCAGTTGTTCATTGAACATAATGAAACTTCTATCAATAATCGCATTCAGGTCCAGTAAGACGGTAAACGAGGAAGATGACTGACGTGAGAAATCCCTTAAATGATTGATGATGTTCATCATTCGAGTCGCTCCCTCTTCAACCATTTGCAGTGTTTCATAGACAGATTCCCTATCGAGATCTTCGGGAGTGTTTCGCAGTTCCAATTGTGTCCCAACCAAGATATAAGAAAGGGGTTGATTCAGCTCGTGCGCAATGCCTGACGTGAGTTCTCCAATAGACGCGAGTTTAGCGGACTGGACCAACTGCATTTGACTGTATTTATTGCTTTCATTGGCAATCCGGAGTTCTTCATTCAGTTTCTTTAGCTTTTTTTCCCCTTCCAGGCGCTCCTGGACTTCCGCCTTCAGTTCTTCAAGAGTTTGCTGGTATTGACGGTTGGCTATTTCAAAATTTTTAGCTTTTTCTGTAGTAACCGATAATTTTTCAGTCAGGATTTTAGCAAAGATCCGATAGAGAACATTTTGTAAATCTTCAGAATGGAGGTCCGAATACCGACCTACATCTTTAGAGCGAAGGCTGAACAGTCGAACACGAGACTCGGCAATGACCGAAGCTGAGCAGACTTTGTCACTAATGATGCTCATTTCTCCAAAAATGTCCCCGACACGTCTCAGTTTCAAAATCAACTGATTTGCCGCGTAAACACCGACTTCTCCACGAATCAGAAAATAGATCCGATCATTGGGACTGCCTTCGTTTAAAACAATGCTCCCAGATTCGTAATTATGAAACGCGGCCAAGGGAATGAGTCGTTCTAATAACTCTTTAGGCAAGTATCCGAATAATCGGGAGTCCGCAAGGTACTTAATGATTTCTTGATTTTCCTGAAAAAGAGGGTGCTTCAAGTCGTCCGCCATCATAACCTTCAAGAGTGAGTCGTAGTGGAAAGGCTTAAGGTAAGAGTAATTTGATTCGCATTCTCCTGATAGATTATATTTTCGAGTGACATCTGCGCTCTTCGTATTCCCCATGACGTTTCCGCGATTGTTTTACCGCCTGATGAGTTTTCGTGCCGGTAAGGCCAATGACGCCCATCCCCTTCATCGGTGATCGAAATCGAAATCTGGTCGGGATTTAGATCAAACTGGATGCGAACTTGACGATTCTGATACCGTGGATCTTTCAGCCGCTCTTCAAGCAGAGATGAAAATTGATTCTTTTTTTGAGCCTCTTCTTTTTCTTCCAAAGCAATGCCCAAATTGCCTTGCTCAATCGCGCCAAGAATCAGTTGATACAAAGTGATTTCTAAAAAACTGACTTGCTTGGAATATTTTTCTACCTCACCCCAATGTTGTAACAGATAGTTGACAATACTTGGAATCATCCCGACTTCATCATTGTCCAAACGGATCTCTCCTTGCAGATGATGAATCCTGCTGTAGTCAAAAGAGGGATCTCTTTTCCCTTCCAAGAGTCGAATGATGGGTAGCAGAACATTTTCAATAGTGTGCAGATTAAAGGGCTTTCTCAGAAAATCGTTAGCCCCTGTCTGGAGTGATTGGATGATTGTACTTTCATCACCAAAGGCACTCATGACCACAATGGGGACCGTTGGATAGAGTTGACGGGCCTTTCTCAAAAACTTGAGTCCATCCATCTCCGGCATTCTGAGATCTGTCACAATAAAATCGACTTCGTTCTCTTCCAGCAATTCCAAGGCGACTCTTCCATTTTCAGCAAGGAGACTCTCGATGGATTCAGCATTTAACAAGCGTTGCAACAATCGACAAATTCGCATTTCATCGTCAACAAGCAAGGCCGTAGTTACAGGGGACATGAGCTTCTCTTTCAATTTGTTTCTTTTACGTATTCTTCAAAGTTTGAAGGGATCCGTTTGTTTTAAACGAATCAGTACCTCTTCTCTTTTATAATAATATAAAGAAGAATAGCAACTCCAACCTGTTAATTTAATAAATTTTCAGTTATAAAACGAAGTGAAAGCGAGTAATTCATCTCACGCCCAATAACCACTTCATCTTTATGAGTCAAAAATTTAGCATTAAATGGGCTAAGCCATTAATAGATATTGCTGATTATTTAAGAAAACGCTACGTGTTACTGTATCTTGAATGATTTAAGATGTTGAGTTTTTCCAAGTCATTGATGGTGCTCCCATTGAGCGATGCTTCCCGGGTTGTTTATGCAAGAGACACTCTACCTACACGAATATCCTTTCAAGAAAGTTATGGCGTTAAGTCGAAAAATTCCGCTCTTTCGCGAAATATTTAAAACAGATCCTACTCAATTTGAAGGCGTCATTGAGCATTGTAAACTCTTGCGAACCGATCCGGAAGAAACCATTATTTCCAAGGGAGAAATCAGTTATTGGCTTTATATTGTACTTCAAGGGGAATGCTGTGTTTATACCGAAGAAGCGCAAAAGATTCCTGTCAATCGCATCAATCCAGGCTCTATGTTTGGTGAACTTGCGGTGATTCTTAAATTGCCCCGAACCGCTTTTGTGAAAGCTCACGATCAGAATTCAACGACACTGATCGGAATTGATGCCGCGATTTTCGGTTCAGAGGCCAAAGAAAGTGAAATTTCGCTTCCAATTAAAATTCTATTTTACAAGGGTTTACGACGAGTTGTCTTCCGCAGAGTCCAACAACTTCAACAACAAATCTTGGAGTATCTGCCCCATCTGGAGAATACATTTCCTAAACCTAAAGTTTTCAAAGGAAGCGCGAAGAAAATGACGGAACTGATTTTTTACGAGAAGGACTGTGAAAATTTAGGAAAAGCCGTAGATGAAGCGACACAAAAGCTAGGCGATTTGATCAAAGAGCATGAGGAAAATCAGTCTTTAGTTGATAGTCTTTTAGAAAAGCATTTCAAAATAAAAGAGGAAAAGCTCAAGAAGGAATCCCTTTCCTTAGCTTCTAAAATGACAAGACAGGAATCACAAATTTATAAATTGAACGAAATCACTTTCCTGATAGTTGATGCCAACGAGGACTCCCGTTCCAGAACAGTGAATCAACTTTTTGAACTGGGAGTGAGCATTATTGAGGAGGAGGAAGATGGAATGAATGCCTGGCGTTTTTTGTGTGAAAAACCTCAAGCGATTAATGTCATTTTGTGTGAGTGGAATATCAAGCGCATCGCGGGTCTTGAGCTGATGGGAAAAGTGTTATTTACGCCCAAACGATTTCATCATCCCATTTTTATGATGACAACTTACGAGAACTCAATAGAAAAAGCGAGAGAGAGTATTGAAAAAGATATCCATGGCTACCTTTTGAAACCCTTGGACTCAAATAAGCTTTTTTCCCAATTGCAGCGCGCCTACAAATATTTCAAAAATGGAACCTTAACCTAACCCCAAAAGCACTTATGGATTCTCTGTAATCCGCTATTAATCAGGCTCAGCCCCTTTTTTTCAGGGCTTATCATTTTCAGGTTTTTCTCTTACTAGCCCCTTTAAAAAACCGAAGTTCCCGCCCTCTCCAATTTCAAATTCGGTTCAACGCTTCTTCGTGAGACTCAACGGTTTCAAGAATTCCTCGTAAATTGACAATATCAAAGACTTTTTCAATGTAATGATTAATCACCAAAATCATTCGCTTTTTATGATTTAAGCTGTGTTTGTAGATTTGCATGAGCTGTCCAATGCCTTCCGAATTCAGCATATCAATCGAGGTGATATCGACAATAAACGTTTTGATTTGATCTTTTTCTATTAAAGGCAGTAACGAATCGGTAAACAGGTGAATATTTCCTGAATCGGAACCCCCTTTATAATAGGCATTACAAACCTGATCATTAATGATGTAACTAAATTCCATGTTTTTCCTATTTCAATTAATACTTATTTCCCACCGGGCAGGAATCCACGAGGCCTTCTATGGAAACGCAACAGTAACCTCAAATTCCCCCCGGCGATAATCAACACCACAAATAAAGGCTTACCCACTTTGAGTCTCTCAGCAAAGAGAGGAGAGACCGCACTCTAAATTCGAATCCGCTCATGATTTTTCCACCAACTCATTCTGCCACTCTGAAGAACCGTTACGAAACTCCAGTTTTAAGGTCGCCCTTTCTCCTGAAGAAGTTTCGTATTCCAAATAAAGAGTATGAATGTAGCCTGTTTTTGAATGATTTTTTGAATTCAGGACAACCCACTTTTTTATAAAAAGTCCAGGAGGAATCATAAAATCCTTCGCAAACAGATGCGTTTGAGGAAAAACTTTAGTTTGTTCCAGTCCCGAGGCCTGATCTTGAAAGGAATCCACAGCCAATGCCGCAAACGTTCCTAAATACATGGCAAGCCCCATATTACGAGTTTGAGGATCATCACCTGTTGCCGCAAGCCCGAGACCCACTCCGGCAATAGAACCATACGCAACTTGCTTGTTATGTAGATCCATCACTACTTTTTTCTGGGTAGACTCCATCCACACTTTTAACTCTTTACCCGACGTGAATTGAACGTTTTCATTGATCGTATCATTTTCAAAATAGACTTTCACTTGACTCAGTTTGATCCAACCTTGAGAGGTGTTTTCGAAGGTAAAATCAATCACACCAAAATAAGGACTGGAAAGGTTATTATTTTCCTCGCCGCTGACAATCAAACCCATTGCGCCTTGTTGTGAAGGCACATTGGATTCAGAACGTACAGGTGTCGCTATATTTCCAGAATGAATTTTTGCACATCCATAGTTTATCAATATTATTAACAATTGAAGAATAACTATTCTTTTCATATTTCCCCTTTGAAAATCATGCCTTTTTCATGTAAACTGAATTTAATCCCTATCAACAGGGCCCAGTCTACCATGAAACATCATAATGAACAACTCATGTTCTGCTTTAATTTGTTGATAAGACTCCCCCCCTGCAACAAAACAGGCATGGTTGTTTATGCACTTTGGTTTCCCAAAACTAAAACCTTGTCCCTCATTTTTCGAGGCACAGGCGTTGTCGCGCAAAAGCGAAGGGATCTACAAAAACAGGTGTTGTCCTGGAAAGGAAAAATTGATGCACAACAAGATGATCTATCAGCTATTTGAAAAATATCTGGGCAAAAATGAGGGGTTAGATGAAAACTTCATTAAGACTGAAATGCAAGAAATCAAAGAATACGTGGAACATTTTCCTGAAGAAGAGCGAGAACAACGTATGTTAGAATGGGTTGATAAAAACGCAAGTGCTTACCGCTTTAGATGGCAACACACCTGAGGAATATCGGAAACCTGTCCCAGTTTCAGGCTGGAACTGGGACCGTGTTGATGAACTGATTCTTTTTCAATCTCTCGTACTCGTGATCGTAATCGGTTTTTTTAGGATTACACTCAGGACTAAGGAAATTGCTTGTCCCGCTTCAGGGAAATAGCCACTGAGACACCCTCCAATATTCTTGTGAATACTTTTTATTAATCAGGATGTTGCTTCGGTTAAGCATTTTGAGTTCGTAACGCTTCTCGTAATTCACGTAATTTCTCAACTACCAAAAGTCGTTGCCTTTTTGTAGGATCCACAATCCCCGCTCTTACATTAGATGTTTCCTGAACATTTACTTTCTTTTCAGAAGAACTCGACTCTTTTAAACTTTCTTCCTTCTCAACATTTTGAACTAACTTGCTCAGTAACAATTCAATTTGCTTGTTTTTTAAAATTAACGCGGTTTCATCCACCGTGAAAAACTGGCGTTCTCGCGATTTATCTTCATGCCAGGTATCCAATACTTTAATTATTTTAAAAGGGAAAACCTGCACATTAAACTCTTTCTTTTGATCTTTGCGTTTTCTTCTGTAAGTGTAGTATCCCAGTTCCTCACCAACAACCCCCAATAATCCTGCTTCCTCATAGGCTTCAACTGCGGCAACTTCCTGATTCGACAAACCGGGCATATCTAATTGCCCTTTAGGAATTTTCCATGATTTTTTTTCTTGGACGGATTTCTTTTTCGACTTATCCCTGAGTAATGCAATGAAAACCTTATCATCTTTGACTAAATATGGAATTGAACCCGCATGAGTTATCCTTTCATGCCGGAACGATTGAGCGCTCCGTAACCAATTTCCAAATTTACCACTCTTTGATTTCTTATCTTTTATTAAACTCATAAAACACTTGTTTTTAAAATCAATATAAAGGGTTACAACTCCGTCACACAAATCAGGCATGAAGAAAAGACATCTAGAAAGAAATTTACATTGTCTTTGTGAATGTATTGTCTCTTTGTTGTATGATAGTCACCAGTTGTGTCACACACAAACACGTTACGGAGTTTTTAATGAAAAGACAAGAAGGACCTCACCCATATTAACTAACGTTTTTCAGTCAACATTCAAGAGTTAATTGATCTTCAAAAGAGACTTCGCCAAGATTTTTGGATTTGGTTCTGCTTCAAAAACGCAGAATAGACGGAATCTTTACAGTCTTTTTTAAATGGACATTTTGTATCCCGCTATTTATCAGGCTGTGCAGGTTTTGGTGTCTTTGAAATATCCAATTAATTATTAAATAAATTCAGTCTCATAGAAAAAGGCTGTTGAGACCCCGATAGACGGATGAAAATTTTTAAAAAACTAAGAGCGGAGGATTGAACAAAATAATGAAGAGAAAAATTGGCTGGGGAATCACAATCATGGAAAGGAAACTCCCTGGTTGAATTTAATTCACCAAGGAGTCCATGCCCTTTCACACGTCTTTCATACTCAATTGTAATTTGCCACGTCTATCAAGACCCATGGCTTTGACGGTTATAATGTCGCCTTCTTTGACAACATCCGTAACATTTTTAACACGCCCTTCGGTAAGGTTCGAAATGTGAACCAAGCCCTCTGTGCCTGGGAACAACTCAACAAACGCGCCAAATTCGACAACCCTTTTGACAGGTCCCGTGTAAGTCGCACCAATTTCAACGTCACGTGTTAGCCCTTGAACAATGGCCAGTGCGGCATCAACCGCTTCATGATCTCGAGAAGAGATATTAACCACACCATCATCATCAATATTGATCTTAACTCCGGTTTTTTCAACAATTCCTTTGATGATTTTGCCTCCAGGACCAATGACATCCCCGATTTTATCTTTAGGAATTTTATGAGTAACAAAGCGCGGTGCATGACGAGAGAGTCCTATTCTCGGAGCATTCAGATGTTGATTCATAATGCCCAGTATGTGTAAGCGACCTTCACGAGCTTGCTCTAACGCCTGGACAATCGTTTCTTTGGATAAACCCTCAATTTTGATATCCATTTGTAGCGCCGTAATCCCCTCCATGGTTCCTACGACTTTAAAGTCCATATCTCCAAGGTGATCTTCATCCCCAAGAATATCGGAAAGAATCGCCGTTTTGTCACCTTCCGCAATCAACCCCATGGCAATACCCGCTGACGCTTTTGAGACGGGAATTCCAGCGTCCATCATCGCAAGAGATCCGCCACAAACACTGGCCATTGAGGAAGAACCATTTGATTCCAGAATCTCGGAAACAAGGCGAATGGTATAGGGGAATTCCACCTTTTGAGGAAGAACTTTGCTCAACGCCCGCTCGGCCAAAAAGCCATGCCCAATTTCTCGACGTCCAGGATTTCTTGGAGCACGAGCTTCTCCTACACAAAAACTGGGGAAATTATAATGCAAAATGAAATTTTTGTAACTCACACCCGTCAGAGAATCAATCATCTGCTCATCATCCCGGGAACCCAGCGTTGCGACAACTAAAGCTTGGGTTTCTCCACGTGTGAATAACGCGGAACCATGTGTCCTCGGCAAAACGTCGGTTTCACAAGTGATTTGACGTATCTCTTTTACCGTCCTTCCGTCAATTCGTACCCCGTCGTTCAATATTTTAGAACGCATCTCTCTCTTCTTCAAATCACCAACAAGCTCTTTGATCTCTTCAGGAGACACATCACTCTGTTCTTCTGTAATTTTTACGATCACATCACTTACAAGCGTATCCAACTGAGAATATCGTTCCAGCTTGTCCTTGATCTGCAACGCTTCTTTAACTTTAGGCAGCACCAAATCTTCGACCTTTGCTTTTAAGGCGACATTCACTTCGGGAGCAGGAACTTGACGTTTTGCTTTACCACAACGCTTGACCAACTCTTCCTGGATTGCAATCACAGGCTTCACCTGTTCATGTCCAAACAAAATCGCGTCCAACATCACTGCTTCACTTACCTCTTTTGCTTCCCCTTCAACCATAAGGATCGCACTTTTCGAAGCCGCCATGAAAATATCAAGTTCACTGATTTCGAGTTCCGCTATCGTCGGATTCGCGATAAACTGACCATCAATCAACCCAACTCTCACACCAGCAATAGGCGTATAGAAGGGAATATCAGAGATAGCCAAGGCGGCAGAAGCGCCTGCCATTGCCGCAACATCCGGCGCATTAGTCAGATCATAACTCAGCACTGTTGCCGTAACCAGTGTTTCTGCAAGATAATTACTATCAAACATAGGACGTAAGGGCCGATCAATAAATCGTGAAATCAAGGTTTCACTATCGCTCAATCGACCTTCACGTTTGAAGAATCCACCAGGGATTCTACCTGCCGCATACATTTTTTGAATATAATGTACGGACAAAGGAAAAAAAGAGGCACCTTCCCCGCATCCTTTTTCTGCAGTGGCGGCGACCAAGACCATTGTGTCTCCGTAACGTACTACGACAGACCCATTGGCTTGCTTTGCCATCCGACCCGTTTCAAAGGAGATTTTCGCTCCTCCAAATTCTGTTTCTACTATTTCCATTCACAATCTCCTCTATCGACGGGTATACGGAACTTCCTGTCCGTGCTTGGCGCTGAATACTGGAACTCTCCAGCTTGTTTGACTATAGGTGCAAATCCATTGATCAAAGTGGAATAGACACGTACCCCGATTAGTTCATCCGTTTCAAAAATAATACTACTTACTTTCGAATTCCCAGACGTTTAGTTATATCTACATATCGTACGCTGTCCATTGACTTTAAATAAACCAGAAAACTTCGTCGCTGACCTACCAACTTGAGCAGTCCTCTACGAGAGGCAAAGTCTTTAGGTTGTTGCTTAAAATGCTCCGTCAAATATTTAATTCGGGCCGTTAATAACGCAATTTGAACTTCGGTTGAACCCGTATCATCACTAGTCTTCGCATAGTCTTTGATGATATCGATTTTGTCTTCTTTAGTTAACATAACTTCTTATTTCTCCTCATATAAAAATCTTAGAAGGATTAAATTGATAATACTCTGGTTTTTGAATCAGATTTCCAATAGCAATTAACTTCTGATCTTGATCAATCGCTTTGGTTAAAGAGCTAGTGTCTTCCATCAGCTCATGCTTTAACTGCAAACACTGCGGAGAAATCTCCAAAAATCGACCACAACCTAAATGATCTCGCATTTTTGAATCCACAACAACTGTGTGCAAATGAGCCAGGAGCGTTGCAGGGTTGAGGTAAGGAAGGTTCCGATGATCCTCCACGGCCTCTAACGCTTCAATGGTACAGGAATTCTCCATGGTGAACCATGTTCCGCAGGCTAATCGTTGCAACGCGAACAGATGAGCGCCCACATTCAAGTCCTTCCCAATATCGTTCGCCAGCGATCGAATATAGGTCCCCTTTGAACAAGTTACCTTAATTCTTACCAGAGGTAAGGTAATCTCTTCAAGCTCAAGATCATGGATCCAAACTTCTTTTTGTTTGCAAGGTACCTCCTTACCTTGACGGGCTAATCGATAAGCCGGTACCCCTTCAATTTTAATTGCTGAATAAGCAGGAGTGGATTGAATCAATCGGCCCTGGTATTTGGAAATCACATTTTTGATCTCCGCTTCTGACAAATGAAAAACCTCCTTTTTTTCAAGAACGGTTCCTTCAGCATCAAAAGTATTCGTGCTCTCTCCTAATTTCAAGATTGCCCGGTAAGTCTTTTCTGTATGGTTAAATACCGAGATCAACTTTGTGGCTTTGCCTATAAAAACGGGAAGCACCCCCGTAGCTAAAGGATCAAGCGTTCCTAAATGCCCAATTTTCTTTTCCTTCAGTTTTCTTTTCAAGAATCTGACAACATCATTCGACGTCCACCGTAGGGGCTTATCGATATTAATCACATAGAGACTCAAGCTTTTACCTTCTCAATCGGTCATTTCCTGTTCAGATCCACCCTCTGTTCCGGAATTACGGTTTGCCTCTTTTAGCAGAGACTCAATCTCCATACTATAGTCAAATCCCGCGTCATACACAAAAACCAATTTAGGCGTGTTGCGTGTATACAGGATCTTTCCCAACGATGAGCTGAAAAACCCTGCCGCACGATTTAAAGACTCAACTAACGCATCCGTTTCATCCGACGGGAAAATAGACACATAGACCTTGGCAAAAGAGCAATCGGAATCCGTTTCCACACGACTGACAGTCACTCGTTCAAACCGGGGGTCCTTACTTTTCCGAAGGAGAATTTCTGACAGCTTCTTCTGAACCAATACATTGTAATTTCCCGCACGATTATGACGCATTTTGCTCCAAATGTTTATAAGGTCGCGGCGACTTCAATTCGCTCATAAGGCTCAATAATATCACCTTCCTGAACTCCCTCAAAATCTATAGCGACACCACATTCATAGTTATTAACGACTTCACGAGCATCTTCCTTAAAACGCCTTAAGGAAAGAATATGGCCATCATGAATCACCTCATTATTTCTCAACACACGAGCATGAGCATTTCGGACCACTTTACCATCAGTGACATAGCACCCCAGAATCATTCCTGTTTTGCTGGAATTGTATATCTTTCGAATCTCACAATGTCCTATAACTTTTTCTTCAATATTAGGTGCCAACAGGCCTTCAAGGGCAGCTTTCACCTCATTAATTGCATCATAAATCACATTATAGAGACGAACATCAACACCTTCTTTGATGGCCAAATTTTTTGCGTTCATTTCTGGTTTGACATTGAACGCAATAATAATCGCATCAGATGCCGAGGCTAAACTTACATCTGTTTCCGTAATGTTCCCGACAGCTGTATGAATAAACTTCACAAACACGTGATCATTGCCCAACTCCGCCAAGGAATTTTGCAAGGCCTCAACGGAACCTTGAACATCGGCCTTGATCAGCAGTTTCAATTCAACAGGCTCACCCCCACTAACTTGGCTAAACAAGTTTTCCAAATGGCTCTTTTGCTGTAAACTGGCGACCTCTTCTTTCCTTCGATCCGTTCGGGAAGCTGCAATTTGACGAGTCGCTTTTTCATCCTCAATTACGATGAACTGTCCCCCGGTTTCAGGAACTTCGTTAAACCCTACAATTTCTGCGGGGTAGGAGGGGCCTACCGAGTCTAAAGGCGAACCATGGTCACTATACATGGCACGAACACGGCCATAGGTATTTCCAACCACAAAGAAATCGCCTACTTTTAAAGTTCCCTTTTGAATTAAAACAGTTCCGACAGCGCCGCGCCCTTTGGCAATTTTCGACTCAATAATAATTCCCCGGGCATTCCCCTCGATTGTCGCTTTCAACTCCAGGATTTCAGCCTGTAACTGAATCATTTCAAGGAGAAAATTAATCCCTTCTCCTGTCTTTGCAGACACAGGAACGAAGATAGTGCTTCCGCCCAAGTCTTCCGAAACCAATTGATGCGACAATAACTCCTGCTGAATTCGAGCCGGACTTGCATCAGGGCGATCAATTTTATTGACCGCGACAATGATAGGAACATCAGCCGCCTGAGCATGATGGATGGCTTCCACCGTTTGAGGTTGAACTCCATCATCCGCAGCAACAACTAAAACAACAATATCCGTGACATTGGCTCCTCGAGCTCTCATCGCCGTAAACGCTTCATGACCAGGAGTATCCAAAAATGTAATATTTCCTACTTCGGTTTCTACATGATAAGCACCAATATGCTGAGTAATTCCTCCAGCTTCACCTTTTGTCACCAACGTTGAACGAATCTTGTCCAACAGAGAGGTTTTCCCGTGATCGACATGCCCCATCACAGTGACAATAGGAGCACGTGTCAGGAGTTTTTCATCTTCCTCTTTTTCTTCTTTCAACACATCTTCAATATCAGTCGTTCCAACTTCAAGTTCAATGTTAAACTCGCTTGCGACCAGAGCCGCCGTTTCCCCTGGAATTGCGTGATTGATGGTTGCCATTATCCCAAGTTCCATCAATTTCTTTATGATTTCAGGAACCTTAATGCCAATCATCCCCGCAAACTCTGACACGGTAATTTGATTGCCCACTTTAATATTCTTTTTGCGTGGATTAAAGGTATGCTTGGGAATCTCTACTTTCTTTATTTCTTTGATCTTTTTGGTAGGTCTCGATTTTCGACGTGGGGCCATTTCCATATCGTCGTCACTACGAAATCGCTCCTCAACACGGGCGACGCGGGGGAACTTCACTTTTTTTACGTCTTTTCCAAGTCTTTTATCTGCGCCGTCATATTCAAAAAGTTCATCTTCGGTTTTAGCCTTAGGCTTCCCTTTACGTTTGAGAGCTTCTTTTTCAGAAATTTTGAGCTCAGGCTTTTTTTCCTCTTTAGAAAGTTCCGGACTCTCCTCTTGCTTTAAAGTTACTTCCGGTCCCTGGACAATAACTGGAGATTCCGCAGAAGGTTTGGACTTAAATTGCTTTTTGGACTCAGATTCTTCCGTAACTTTGGGTGGTAAGGGCACCCTCTCCCTTTTTTCCTGCCTAGGCGCTTCTTGTTTAGGCAAGGGCACTACGGAAGAAGTCTCGTTCTCGGCCTTGATTTCTTGTTTTTCAGGAACAACGACAGGCTTAGGTTCAGGCTCAAGAACAACCTCCCTTCTTGGTAAATCAAAAGCTGTTGATTTCTCAATGTCAACCACCGTCTCAATCTCAGCCTCTGCCGCAACCCGGACCTCGGTTCCTGTCTCAGGTGGTAACGGAGCAACAGCTTCTTCTTCCTCTGTTTCCTTGTTCGCTTTTCTCAAACGTCGTGGTTGTTTAGAGACGACAGAAACCCCATTCGCTTCCAAAGACTTCTGGATGATGTGTACTTGTTCCGAGCGCCGTGCAGAAATCACACGCCGTCCCCCTCGCTCTACATCCTCGGAAAGCAACTGTTCACTTTGAGTGGCAGAATCCAGCAATTTTCTTTTTATAACAACAATCTGACTATCCGCCAGTGCGTTAAAATTACTTGAAACGGGAATTCCCATTTTACGTACTGTCTGGAGTAATTGTTTGGCCGGCATATTCAACTCTTTTGCCAATTCAAACACCCTCAGTTTTGCCATGTTTATTCCTTACTTAATAAGTTACGTGGACTTCGAAAAATTTGGTTTTTAAACAGCATCATTTTCAACCTCGTCCTTCACTTCTGCTGGTTCAGAAATCTCTGTACTCGAGGTTTCCACATTTGTTGTTGCCATATCATCACTTTTCAATTCAGACTCTTCAACGTCCCGTGGCTCTTCTTTTTCTACAGCTATATCTGCGTCTGAAGAATTCCCGACACCGTTCTGCCCCTTAGCTCCTTCTTCACTGTTGTTTTGTGATTTTTCGGACTCTTTCCGGACAGAAGCACCTTCGCTCAGTGCCGCGCCTGAAGAAGATCGTCCGTCCTGCTTTTCTTGCTCTCGCGCTTTTTCTTCCCGTGATTTTTTGTCCATCTCTAAGGCCAATTGCTCATCAATCGACAAACCCTGGTGGAGTTCCACTGCGGACACATTAATCTTATAACCTATCAGCTTTGAGGCAAGCCGTACATTTTGTCCCTGACGACCAATGGCCAAAGAGAGTTGATCCGGCTCAACCCACACGTCAATTCCCTTACGGACCTTATCAATTTCCATGCTCATGACTTCTGCGGGAGCGAGGGCATTGGTGGCATAGGCTTCAAGGACTTCATTCCATCGAACAATATCAATTTTTTCACCTTGCAACTCACTGACGATCGATTGAACACGACTGCCACGTATGCCAACACACGCGCCCACAGGATCGACATCAGGATCCTCCGTATATACGGAGATTTTAGCACGCTTCCCAGGTTCACGGGCGGCACTGACAATGGTCACAATGCCATCGTAAATCTCAGGAACTTCCATTTCAAAAAGCTTAATCAGCAATCCGGGATGAGTCCTGGAGATAGCCAGTTGCGAAGGTTTTTGGGGATCATTACTGACATCCATCAAATAAACACGGATATGATCGCCATAGGTGAATACCTCGCCTGGAATCTGTTCGCGCTTAAATAAATAGGCTTCAGTTTTATTCAAAAAGTTTATGGAAACACGTCCGTTTGATTCTGTCCGGACCACTTCTCCTGTCAAGATCTCCCCCTTCCGTTCCTTAAACGTGTTGAAAACCATCTCACGTTCCGCTTCCTTGACTTTCTTCAAAATGATCTGACGGGAAGATTGAGCAATTCGATTAAATTCACGTTCTTCAATTTCATACTCAACTTCATCATCAATGGCGGCCGACTCATCCATTTCAAGTGCAACCTCAAGTGCGATTTCGTTGTCAGGATCTTCAGGAAATTCAACCACGCGCTTATAATGGAAGAGTTCCATTTCACCTGTTTTTTGATTCAGCTGGCACTCAATGGCATTATACGGTAACTTCTTGCTTGCAGCCTGAACAATCGCATCTTCAATAAGTTGGACTAAGAGATCTCGGTCCAGTCCTTTTTCCTTCGAAACATCATTGATGACTTCAAGTATATTATCTTTCAAAACCAACCTCATTTCTATAGTAACTTCAAAACTCTAATTCAGGCTCCAGGTTCGACTTGGAAATGAGTTCATAGGGAATATGTAACTCCTTTCCTCCTTCTTCAAGTTTTAGCCTTATCCCTTGCTCTGAGATCTCAATTAGTGTGCCTTTCGCTTTTTTCATACCCTCCAGGCTTCGATAAAGCCAAACACCAATCCTTTGCCCTACAGCTCGTTCAAAATGTTTAGGTTCTGTAAGAGGACGAAAAATCCCTGGCGATGAAACTTCAAGTGTATAGGTCGTTGAGATTAACTCCTTTTGATCTAAAATGGAATCACAAAGTTTATTAACATTGACACAATCTTCAATCTGAATCCCCTGAGGCCGATCTATGAAAAGTCTCAATACCTGCTGTGGCCCCTCTTTTCGATACTCAACATCCACAAGTTCATAACCCATTTCCTCAATCGGCCGAAACAACTCTTCCTTGACACGTTCCTTGACCTTTGACATTACCACAAACCAACTAAACATTACACAAAGTAATGGGCGACCAACAAACGCACCCATCATCATTTACTTTTACTTCCCAAAGACCTTTTTAATACGGCTAATGATTTAAAAGTGCTAGTGTCTAGCATGGATGAGCGTCATTGTCGAATGCTTTTTTCAGGAAATACTCAACTTCGTATAAGGATTTGGCAGATATAATGAGAATTGAACCTTTGGGAAGGTCTATTTCACAAATTTATAATATCAATCTCAACCAGTAAAAGAATAAAAACACACGCATCCCCGGCCCGTAAAATTTTCAGGCCAAGGCCACACCCAATAGAAGAGCGAACTCAAAGTATATCTTTGCGGAATGGAAAAGACCCGACCGAATCAACGAGAAAGAGAACGCCTCTTGGTTACAGGCGTTCTCTTAAGCAGAAGACAGGGGTGCAAAAAGGGAACCTTATTCCCTAATCTTTCAAAGAGTTCAGTACAAGCTCTGAGATATCCTGGACCTTCATTGTTTCTTCCTGTCCTGTGGAAGAGATACCATCGCTAATCATGGTCATACAAAAAGGACATCCTGTAGCAACCACTGTTGCGCCAACTTCCGTCGCTTGTAAAACACGCTCTTCATTAATGCGTGTTCCAATCGTTTCTTCCATCCACATGCGAGCCCCCCCAGCGCCGCAACAAAAACTCTCATTACGGCTGCGTCTCAGCTCAATCGGTTTGTTTTTAGCGACCGCACTCAACAGCTTACGAGGTGCCTCATATTCCTGATTATACCGCCCCAAATAGCAGGGGTCATGAAAAGTAACGCTGCCCTCTGTGCAGGGTTGAAGGTTCAATCTCTTTTCTTCCACTAATTTTGAAATAAACTGCGTATGATGGATCACTTCATAATGTCCACCGAGTTGAGGATACTCATTTTTCAAGGAATTCAGACAATGAGGACACGTCGTCACAATCTTCTTAATATTGTAATTATTTAATGTTTCCACATTGTCACCCGCAAGCATCTGATACAGCATTTCATTACCAGACCGTCTTGCTAAATCGCCTGTACATTTTTCCTCGCTACCCAAGATCGCAAATTTTACTCCGGCTTTTTGTAGTATTTTTGCGGTGGCTTGAACTACTTTTTGATTACGATCATCAAATGCACCGGCACATCCCGTCCACATCAAGACATCAATATCTTCAGCTTTTGTATCACTCATCAAAGGGATATTCAGGCCATTGGCCCAAACAGCACGTTTGTCGTAGCCAATTCCCCAAGGGTTATAGTTCCGCTCCAAACCTTTATAAGCAAGTCCCATTTCCTCAGGTTGCGCTTCCAGCAACAAGGTCTGTGCTTGTCTCATAGCAATGATTCTGGGTACGTGTTCAATCATTACAGGACAGACTTCTTCACAGGCCCGGCAGGTGGTACAAGCCCACAGGGTATCAGGATGAATGACATCACCAATCAATTGTTTGGTACCACTGCTTTTTCCATGTTCTTTAAGATGATGAACTTCGTCAACCAGATGATGTTTCAAACTATCATTGAAATCTTTCAAGGTCAGCGGTTTATGGGTTACATAGGTCGGACACACATCTTTGCATCGTCCGCATTCCGTACAGGTATATAGGTCCAACACTTGCTTCCAAGTCAACTGTTCAATACGGCTCACCCCCAAGGATTCCTTCTCCCAGGCCGATTCATCTTCACAATCCAAAAGTTTAATGGGAGCATGCGGATACCCCAAAGAACTAAAAAAGACGTTGGGCAAGGCGCTGATCACATGCATGTGTTTGGACCCCGGGAGAAAGGGCAGGAAGACCGCCAGCACACTGATGTGAATCCAGTATGCGAAAAGATAAATCGCGGCATTTGCGGTTTCACCCAAGTTGGCGATCAAAGAACCAAAAAGCGTGGCAAAGGGGGCCCAGTCCATCTCATGACCATAAATGGGGCTGTGTAAATACTCAAGGTGTTGCCCATATACATTAATCAGGTTAAATTTTGCGCCATCGTATAAAAGATCGGTCAACATCAAGAAGAAGATAAACCCCAAAACCAAAAAAGAGGCAAAACTATTCGTGAGCCGTGCTGGCCTCAAAACAAGTCTTCGATACAAAGCAAACACAATCATAGAAAAAACGATCGCTTCGGTCACATCTTTGATCAGGGTATAAACATACCCCCCCAGCCAGTCGGCACCAATGAAAGGGAGGGGGTTTTGGAATCCTTCCGTAAAGCCTTCTCCAATCAAAACAACAGAGCGGATACTGACAATCAGGAATCCCCAGAAGATGAAAGAGTGCATTGCCCCTGAAGACCGCTCTCGTTTGCGACCGATCAGGCGGTTTTGCATGAATCCAATCTTAAATAATTGTTTAATACGTTCAGGAATTTGATCAAACCGATTTTCAGGTTCGGCTAAACGTAAAACCATGGCTTTCATGTATAAAGCATACAGAGTCACGGCCAATGACAAAGTCACAATCATACTCATTAAAATTGGATTCATAAATCACCTCTCTCGTTTAAGTTACCGCGAACTATCTTTTAATTTTCTTAATTTCGTCAATTAAAATGGGGACGACTTTGAACAAGTCTCCAACAATCCCATAATCCGCGACTTTGAATATGGGTGCCTCGGGATCCTTGTTGATGGCGACAATAACTTTAGAGCCTGACATCCCCGCAAGGTGTTGAATAGCGCCAGAAATCCCAATCGCAAAATACACATCAGGAGCGACTTGCTTTCCTGTTTGTCCAATTTGCGTTGTATGAGGCATCCAACCGGCATCACATACGGCTCGTGAGGCACCATACCCCGCGCCCAAGAGTTGTGCGAGCGGTTTTACCAGCCCCACACCATCGGCACCCTTTACACCTCTTCCGATAGCAACCACAATGTTAGCGTCAGCCAACTCAATTTCTCCTGTGGCCTCAGAAACCACGTCTTTGATCACCGCACGAAGGTCTACCGCAGGAATAGACAAGGAGACCACATTCGCGGCACTGGGTTGAGTTTCGGCAGCTTCAAAAGCGCCGGACCGAATACTCAAGACACGAACGCCGGATTTATTGAAAACACATTTCTGAATGACTTTAGTTGACATTGCTGGGCGATAAGCGGTTAAATCGTCACCTTTTACCTCAAGTTTAGTCACATCGGTGAGTGCCCCCACATTCAACCGTGCGGCAACACGCGGAGTCAAACCTTTACCTGAATCTGACGACGTCAGCCAAATCTGAGTGGCTTTGGACTGCTTTGCCGCATCCACAACCACACTCGTGTAAGAGGCGTTATTGTAAATTTTTAGAGAGGCATCCTCTGCGACATAAACCTTTGCCGCCCCTTGGCCTGCCAACACGTCAGCCAGTTTGCCAATACCACTCCCTATCAATACAGCTTCTGTTTCAAGTCCCTGGGACTTTGCGAAACTAATCAATTCCAAAGAAGGTTTTTTGATCTCGTTTCCTTTTACTTCTGCAACAACAAGTACTTTTGCCATAGACTGGACCTCCAATTCAAATCAATATTTTGTTCAATGTGCTAATAAAATTAAGGTATCAAGACCTAAAGAGTTTCAGGGAAACGCCCTTGACTGATCTAGGTAAACATTTTGACTTCATTGACCAGTAAATCCAAGACTTGTTTGGTGGTCTCTTCTTCAGCGCCTTCAAATTTTTGCCCAGCTTTGCGTGCGTCAGGCTCCATAAAGCACACAACTGAGGTTTGAGAACCTTCTTTTCCACACTCACTCGCACCCAGGCCCAACGCAGCACTATTCAATTCCTCAATAGGTTTTTTGCGAGCTTGCATGATTCCCCGCATGGAGGCTAATCTGGGTTCATTCAAACTGTCATTGACAGTAATCAACGCCGGTAATGTCAGTTCAGTCACTTCGTTACCATTATCCCCGCCACGATGAAGATTCAACTTTCCCCCATTGACGCCTGTAATTTTAACCACATTGGCCGCCTGAGGAAGTCCCGCGAATTCAGCCAGCATACTCGCGGTCAATCCGGCATCGGTATCTTGTGCTTGCTTTCCCGCAATGACTAAATCGTAAGACCCTTTTTTCAATACTTTGGCCAAGGCCTTCGCATAGACATAAGAATCCGAGCCATTAAAGGCCGCGTCTTTAACATGAATCGCTTTGTGCGCTCCCATGGCCAACCCTTTACGCAGAGCTTCCGTTACTCTATCAGGACCAATTGACACGAGCGTCACTTCTCCGCCAGCTTGTTCTGATATTTGTAAGGCGGTTTCAATGGCAACCTCATCCCAACTACTGATCACATAGTTAAGCCCATCCTCAACAATAGCACCATCCTTAACGCGAATATTCAATTCAACATCAACAACTTGCTTCATAGGTACAAGTATTTCCAAAATCACCTCCATGTTCAACAATGGTTAATATTCGACTAAAACGAAGGTATCCCATGCCAGAATGCGTCCAATCTCAATTTTAAAATCAAAGACGCATTCTGAGGCTAAGATTTCCTGAGAATTCGCTAAGATAAAACACATTACCGCATAGAGGCAAGACTAATTTTGCCTCTAAAGAAATTAAGCCAGTGGAAAGGTAATGAAAAAAAACAGAAAAAGAGGAGCAAAATAATAGGATAACGGAGCTTGAAAAACCTCTTAAAAACGCCCACTTATCGCAATTTATCTTCTACACTTCGAACCTTGTCTTCCATCGTTTGTTCTTTATCGGTTCGTGTTCCAAGCTTGAGGGTTGTAGTAATTCGCGGCGCCCCTTTTTCATGAACAGCTTCGTGACAACGTTTTATCGCGGCAAAGACTTCGTCCCATTCGCCCTCAATGTTAGTGCCATAAGAATGGAGTTGGGTTTTCAAGCCGGCTTCTTTCAAAACGCGATGGCACTCCACCACATAAGGAGACAAAGAGACACCAACCCCAATGGGAACAAGACACAAATCAACAATGACTTTCATGACGACCTCCCTTTTTTACATCAAGGCCTCAATAATATCCACGACCCGTTCCGGAGAATAACGCCCATTGTTGATGACCGCATGGTAGAGCGTTGAATCGCGAGGATCATTTTTAGTAAAATTTTTAATAAAATTTTCACGCTGCTGCTGACGAGTCACAATCTGCTCTTCGGCCTCAGCACGATCTAGGTTAAGGTTTTTCATCACGTTTTTGATGCGAAATTCAAGCGGAGCCGTGAGCAAGATATGGGTACAATTGGGTAAATCCTGAGTTAAGGCCGCCCCTCCGCGCCCAATAATGATGCTATTCCCCGCTTTGGCAAAATGACGTACCGCTTGTTTGACATATGAAAAGACTTCAAATTGTTCCGCCCGATGCTGCCCCATAAACATGGAAATCATGGATTGAAACACCGGATTCACATCCCCTACCCGTTCAATATCAGATCTGGAAATTCCGGACTCGTTCGCAATTTTTTCAAGCAATTCACGATCCAGCACAATCCACTGAGACCCTTTGGACTTTTCCAGTAAGCGTTTCTGTAAAATTTCCGCAACCAGGTAGGCTTGACAGCCATATTCCCGGGATATCGTGACGCAAGGCCCTGTTGCCTGTTGTTTCTGTGTCTTTTGAGTAAACTCACCCCAGGCACTAATTCGCTTATCTATCTCAGGTGTGATGGTAAAATGAACAGTCATAGAACCTCATTAAACAGAGTTAAAAGGTAATTAGTCGCTGTCATATAATTCAAAAATTGTAGGGTGGGTTAGCTGTGAGGAACGAACAGCGTAACCCACCAAAAAACGAGGCATGAAGATTATAAGCTTTTTTCGGTGAGTGACGTTCCTCGTTCTTCATAACTAACCCACCCTACCTAATAAATTTAACAAAATAGCAATAACGCGACAGCGACTAATTAAGTGAAGAATAACAAATATTCAGAGTATTGACTTAGTCTCATCTCACAAAAAAGCCAAAACAATTTTGAAATTTAGCTTTTTTTACCGCATTTTATTGATTGATTTGACAAGTGTTCAAAAATAGTACATCACTCTCCGTCTTATTTGTCTGTGCCTCTGTGCCTCTGTGCCTCTGTGCCTTTATCTCTTATTTTTGAAGGATGTATCATGCGAATTTCTAAAAACTCTGTAGTCTCCATAGAATTTACTTTAACCGATGATGAAGGAGAAGTCCTTGATACGTCAAAGGGCGAAGAGCCGCTTTCCTATATTCATGGCGTAGGAGATTTGGTGATTGGTTTGGAAAAGGAATTGGAAGGCAAAAAAGCAGGCGATTCTTTTCAAGTCTCCGTTTCTCCTGAAGAAGGTTATGGGGCCTATGACGCTGAACAAATTTCCGTCGTCTCCAAGTCCATGTTTGAGGGCGTGGAGACCTTGGCTATCGGGATGGAGTTTCAGTCCGAAACGGAACAAGGCATGCAGATTTTTTCTATCATCGAGATCGAGGGGGACGATGTGACGATTGATGGAAACCACCCTTTAGCCGGAGAAACCCTGAATTTTGAGGTAACGGTAATTGATGTCCGTGCCGCGACAAGTGAGGAATTACTACACGGTCATATCCATGGTGAAGGCTGCCATCATCATGGATAAAATTAACCAGAAATGATCGCTCTATTCGGTATTTATTCACGCTTCTACCAAAGACAAGGAACCTCATAATTTTTGAGGACAGAGTCCCGACTTAAGAGGTGCATGTCTTCTGCTAAGGCTTGAGCGATCAACATCCTGTCAAAAGGATCTCGGTGATGAAAAGGAAGTTTCTCTGTTACAGATAGTCTAAAAAGTCTTCCAACGGTTCATCGAAATCTTTACTCATTTTTAAAATAATTTCTTTCGCCCCCCTATTCTTCGAGCAGACTTTGCTTCAGGCAATACTTCCAAACGAACTAAGGAATATGAAAAGAATAAGTATGAAAACTTTTGGAACTGGTTACCCTACTCCTGCGTGCTATAGACGTTCATAAAATTAGTGACACCGTAGAAGAGGCGTCTCGCCTCTTTCAAGGAGCGGGACGCTCCTTCTACTGTGAATTTATTAACATAAACGTCTATAACCCCTAATCGCGCCGCTCCTGCTGTACTGGGCGCGGGAACGCCAATTTAGGCATTCCCTCGCGGGAGCGTGAGAACGAGAAGTTTTCATAGTTATTCTTTTGCCGTTCCTAAAGGGTGGTTTCCCTTTGCAATGATAACTTCCTGACCATTCAAGGCTTCTTGACTCAGTTTTGATAAATGCGTTTTGGCTTCATAAATATTAACTTGACGCATAACATCCCTTCCTACAGAGTAACTTATGGCTCTTTCATCTATTCATCCAGATCGGTCGCTTTTTTAACAGAATACATAATGACACCAGCGCCTATGACCATCATTGCGAATAATATCCACTCTGTCATGGTAACCTCCTTAATCTGTTGATCAGTTTATGTAAAATACCTCCGAAAGCTACTGTCAGTATCAACAATAACACAAATCCAGCAGAAGCGAAAAACAATTCAGGTCTGGTAATTGTACTCAAATGGGTAAAGACCCACCCAATAATTGAAAACAGAGCCACTATAGACAGGCTTAAAAAAACTCTGATTGTAACAATATTCTCCTTGAGTGCCTCTTTGTCTGACATCCTGACTCTCAAAACAAGTTTAAAAAAACCGGGCGCTCCGCGCTTTTTGAGCCTGGCTTCAAACGTTCTCAAACAAAATAACCTGCTCGCAAATTAAAAAAATAATCAAAGGATCAAATAACCAAATAATCAAAGTCCGCCTCGAACACACCGAACATAGCAGCGACTCGTCTTATTGTAGCCGTTGACGCGGCCGCCGCTGAAGCCCACGCCCCATGCGTAGGACGCGTCACTGGCATCCGTCGTGGACGACCAATAACCCGAGGAGTCTGTGTTGGGAAAATACGTCAGGTCTATTGTCGGGCTTTTAGATTCATAGATTAAGGTTTTCAGTTCATCAATATCAGGCAACCTCCAGTCGGAATAACCGCCAAGCGATAGAACGTCACAATACGCTCCAGCGTCACTCCAATTTCTTGTTATATGGTCATCTTCTTTTTGCCACATTAATCCGGTGACGGGTTCCCATATAGTTCCGTCCCCAATATCGGTAGTGATCATTGGAGCTAAGTCACTAATGACTACAGCGACAGGAGTCGCGGATTCATAACCTTTGATATTTTTTGAATACACGAGCAGATGGGTCGCTCCTGAAGGTTTGGCTGTACTCTCAGCGAAAGTATACGTCAGATCATTTCCTGTTTTTTCCCACGTAGTAATGGCTGTTTGTCCTGTTAATTGGGTAGAAGGTTCTGATCCCCAATAGAGCACATAATCGGTCAGGTCCGATTCGTCCAAAGCCTTGGCTACGGTGACAACCCCAGCAATTCCACTGGATGTAGGATCTTTATCCGAGAACGCGATGCTGACCGCGTTATTGACTGGTACCGGAACCATATATTCAGGGGGGAGGTCTTCATCAACTTTTCCGCACGCGGAGAAGAGTATCATGAGCACGAATGAGAGGATTAGCGCGTTTTTCATCTTACCACCTTTTGCTATAAACAATTCGCGTTTCGCCATACAGCCCGGGTTGCCAATTCCAGGTAGCTTCAGCACGAGGTTCCTGGGGTTCATCAGCCCAGAGCCAGAAAGTTAAAGCAGCCAAGCCTCCTGAAAATAGAGCAGCTAATTGAGCGTTTTGCTGATGTGTCCGGGCAACCTCAATTTTTTTTGCCGCTTGCGTATGATAATTATGCGCTTCTTTTTGTGTTTTAGCCTTATACATTTGATCAATGAGCGCGTTTTTGTCACTGTTAGCGTTTTGAAGCGCGGTCTCTTCTGTGTACCATGCCCCCATTGAGACAATGGTTCCAGCGAGAGCGCTGCCCCATTTCCATTTCCAGGCTTGATGCTCCAGGTACTCCGCACTGAACCGCAATTCAAAAGCTTCGGTGTATTTTTGTCCTTTGACCAGGCTCACAACTTTGCTCCTCTTTTCGTATTTGCCGCTGGAATGTGAAGCCTCAAGCTGGTATTGACCTTCTGGCAATTCCATGACAAAAGAGGATTCTGAGTCTTTCGCCGCAGTAGAAGACGGCGCTGCCGTTTTTCCATTGATCCATAGTTGAAAAACGCCATCATTTTCCAAGATGATTTCAGTTCTGAATAGACGTACTTCAAGGACTGCGGGTAACACTTTCAACTGGATTTTCGTTGAAGTGCTTTTATTCTCGTCAAGAGAAACTGTTTGGTTAACGCTTTCATACCCCTCTTTCGAGAGGGTTAATTGATAGGTTCCTATGGGCAGTGCTTTCTTGTTCAACGGCAGTTTTTCTTCAAGTCGCGTGGAAACATACGTTCCGCCTTTTATTTGTACAGCAGCGTTCTCGACATTGGACGTGAGTGACAGGAAACCGCGAAGTCCCCTGCCATCAGTGAGAGGAACCTCCAATTTATTCGTCTCGCCAAACTTGACCATCACTTCTTTAGACACAGGCATAAAACCTTCCAGGCGTAAGTCAACCTGATGTTTTCCAGCAGTGGCTTCGACTTCAATGGGGGTTTGACCAATGCGTTTGCCATCCAGGAACACCTCCGCCTTAAAGGGTGTACTGGTTACAAACAAACTGGCTTTGCTGAGTTCCAGTTGCAAATCGAGGGAAAGCATTTTGTTGGGAATCACTGTCAGCTCCTGGGTTTGGGAGAGATTGTCTTTGCGGAGAAACAGGGTATGTTTGCCAGCGGGAATATTTTCCAGCAGGGATTCAGTTTGGTTGTCAAGCGGTTGGCCATCGAGAAATATTTCCGCGCCGGAAGGGGTGGACGTGATGAAAAGCTTGCCGACCTGTTCAGTCATCATAGTCACAGGAGGGGGGATGATGGTGCGTGCTCCCCGGATTTTATCGACGAGTTGCGCGACTCGTTCATTCAGGGTTTGAGTATTACAGCCTGGGCAGTAATCGCTTTTGACGGTTTTCTTTTCCAGATCAATCAACGTCAGGCTCAATTGAGTATCGTTTCCTTCCCGGATCATCTGCAAAAAAAACATATTTTCCACCTGCAACAGTTCCTGGATTTTGCGAATACATTGTTCTTCGGTACATTCCTGCGCTTCCAATTCCTCAAAGGCTGTTTCCTGCGCCTTGAGAAATTGTTCCTGAGAAATGAGATCGTAATAGCCTGAGAGTTTATCCAGCAAACTATTAAAAACGATTTGTTGTTGAGCTACCGAAATAGTTCCAATAGAAGCCAGCGGCGAGATTGCCGCTTGCGATTTTTCGCTTTGAGCGAAACTGGATGACGCCATGACAACGCTCAGGAGCAAGCCAGTCATCAAAATAACAGGTTTCATAAGTTGTTCCCCCCTTTTGAGAGCTTAAGGATCGTGAACAGAAAGAAAGTAGGTTTGATTCTCATTCACGAGATCTAATAACTTTGGAGACTATGATAGGATTGAAGTACAGTTGCAAGGGTACATTCGACAACTTTCAAAAATGAGCAAAAGTAGTTTTTTACAGTTTAGTCTGTACAAAAGAGGATACCTGGTTCCGAGGCTCTGCCACGGAATCCATAAGCCCAGGCTCTGCCTGGATTAAAAGAGGCAGAGCCTCTAAAAAACACAGGATGTGGCAGAGCCACGTCACGAGAGGGCTAAGTGGTTTTTGTTACAAACTGTAACCCGGTAAATGAAAGGTGCCGAAAGTTCTTGATAATAACTTCAAAGTTATTTAATCTTCGTATCAGTTCTAATTTTCAATTATAGTGATAAGAGGTAATTATGATGACTTCAGAAGAAATTCAATCTGAATTAAAACGAAAGGGAATCTCTCAAAGGGAATTAGTAGACAGGTCAGGTCTATCAGAAAGGATAGTATCCACATTAATTAAGCAGATGCCTATCCTATTGCCTCATCTTGTGGATGCGTTAGGGAAAAACCCTTATTCAATAGAGAAGACCTCTGAAGGCAAGCAGATGGCTGAAGCTTTAGAAAAATTGGCAAGTCTTAAAAAAGAACGTTCTATCACTGATCCGTTAGCGTGGCAAAAGGAAGTGAGAACGGATCCAAGTTTACCAGGAAGAGAGGATTGTTAATGATTCTGGATAGTAATATTATCATTTATGCTTCGTTATCCGAATATCCTGATTTACGTCAGTTCGTTGCACAAAAATCGCCTAAAGTTTCTGCAATTAGTCCCTTGGAGGTACTAGGCTTTTACCGACTTAGTCCTGAAGAAAAAAAATATTTTGAGCAATTTTTTAAAGCAGCCTCAGTTCTTCCGATTTCAGAAGACATCCTCAATCGAGCCATCTCGCTAAGACAGCAAAGAAAGATGAGTTTAGGGGATTCAATTATTGCCGCTACGGCTTTAGAGTATAGTCTGAAATTAGTGACTCGTAACATTAAGGATTTCAATTGGATTTCTACTTTAGAGCTATTAAACCCTATTGATGAAAGCTCAATAGATTCAAATTAAACATTGGAAGAAAAGATTTTAAATGAGAGAATCAAGATTTTTAGGAAACACAGACATTCAAATCAGTCCCATCATTATGGGAACATGGCAAGCCGGCAAGAGCATGTGGGTCGGGATTGATGACGCGGAAACAACGAAAGCGATGAAAGTCGCTTTTGATTCAGGCCTCACGACCTTTGATACCGCCGCTATTTACGGGAAAGGACATTCTGAACAGATTGTGGGACAAGCCTTGAAAAATGTCAGAGCGCAGGTGGTGATCGCGACCAAAGTCTTTTGCGACAAACTCCAATATCAGCAAGTCCTCAGCCAATGTGAGCGATCCTTGAAAAACCTGGATACCGCTTATATTGATCTTTATCAGATACACTGGCCTTCCGGTACTTTTGGGACCCCCATTGTTCCAATTGAAGAAACCATGCGAGCCATGGTTGAATTAAAGAAACAAGGAAAAATCCGGGCTATTGGGGTTTCCAATTTTTCACGGCAACAAATGGAGGAAGCCGCTCAATATGGTCCTATTGAAAGCCTGCAACCGCCTTATTCTTTGTTTTGGCGTCATGTTGAAAACGACGCTCTGCCCTATTGTCAAGAACACCATTTATCAATTTTGGCCTACTCGCCCTTGGCACAAGGCATTTTAACCGGAAAGTTTAAAGCAATCCCTCAGTTTCCCAAAGGGGATCACCGTTCAGAAAACCGACTTTTTCAGCCCGAGCATTTCAAACGGGTGCAACGGGCACTTACGGAATTAGAACGGATTGCCGACGCCAAAAGCATCACCTTGGGGCAACTGGCTCTCGCATGGATTATTGCCCAACCACAAAACTGTGCGATTGCGGGTGCCAGAAACGCGGAACAGGTGCTCCAGAACGCAAAAGCCTGTGAGGTTGATTTAACGCAGGAAGAGTTAGCCGAAATGAATATAATCGGCAGTAGGGTCACTGAGCATCTGGATGATAATCCGATTTTGTGGGCTTAAAAATGGAGGAAACGACTCAGTCCATGAAACAGGCGTATTTCGTGGACTCCCATTTTTAGGCGGATGAGTTAACCATGAATTTAAAATAAAAAAAGCCGTGCTTTGCTTAACAGCAATCACGGCTTTTTTTACAGGGGGGGGGGGGCTGTAATCTCAAATTACTAAGCAATATCAAAATAACTAAAAGATTCGATATCCTCATAGCTGCAATATTTATCGTTCATGGATACCTTGCTGATAGAATCCTTCTCAAATTTATCAGGTAACACTTCGATGGTTCCGCCTTTGGCAACAAACTCTTTCATGGCTTTATTGATTTCGTCCCTCGTGATCATCGCATTTGAAGTCTTCATAGTCTCCCTTTGTTAAAATGTGGTTTCTAAAAAAATGTCTCATTCACTGAGTCCATCTTTTCTGTTAAATAAAAAAATGCATCATCTATGGTGTTTCTGAAAGGCAACACACCCCCGCCAAACCGTCCGAAACTGGCAAAATATTTGAAATATATTCCATATTAACAGTTGGATAAAATATATTCAGCAATAAGGGGCGACAACCGAGAAGCGTAAACCGTCCGTCATTTTTCCGAACTTGTTTTCCAAGGAACCATCAACACCATCCCGAAGACGAGAAAAAGGAGGCTGAGCACCACCATCGGGATTGCCGGCTTGTAGCGATAGGTCGCCACAAGCTAGTGTTTCAGAAAAGAACTGGACTTTTGACTTTGGTTATCAGAGTGTGAAGTTTCTTGTTGAGATCTTATTTTAAACCTCATAACCCAGATTTACCATGTTACATGATTGTCCTTTTTGTCACCACCAACAAGCGGCTTTATTCAAAGAGCATCAACAATTGAGAAATGGAAACGCTCAAGAGGTCTTTATTTGTAACGAATGTGGAACTCTTTACCCCCGTCCAAGAATGGACTCATCAGAAGCGATGAAGTATCACTCCCAATTATATCAGTCAAAACAAATTTTTTCTGCCGCCGCCCCTCTAAAACAATCCTGGAACGAAAAAGACCCCAGGACAAAAATGATTCTCCAATGGATGAAACCCCAGGGAAACGCTTTGGATATCGGGACGTTTACAGGTAGCAATTGCCATTTCTTAACGCATTTGGGTTTTAATACTTTTGGCTTGGAACCAGACGTCAATGCGGTGAAGTTTGCTCAGGACAACGGTTCTCAAGTATTTCAAGGAACTTTTCCAGAGAATATGCCTGCCCATTTATCCCAGATGAAGTATCATTTAATTTGTCTGATGGAAGTCATTTATTACTTCATCGATTTACAAGAATGTCTGAAAAAACTATCAGAAATGCTGGTTCCTGGAGGATTTCTCCTGATCAAAGCCCATCAAGGGAAATCACGATATTATGAAAAAAATAGCAGTCCTTCTCTTTTTTCAAGATATGGCGATTATGTTCAAGGAATGCCTACAATGCATTCGCTCATTTATTGTCTTGAAAAAACAGGTTTTGAAGTTGTTGACGTATTAGAAATTCCCTTATTCGTGTCTTTTAATAAAGAAGGAATGTTTGGAAAACCCTTTGATTTTTTTGAAAAAATTCTAAACAAGATGGAGTCTCTAAAAGCGAAAATAACCAGCAAAAATATGACGAAGTTGGCTAAATTCCCGGCAAGAGCAAAAGCTATTCGTCCAAGCAGTGCGGACAGATTGATGGTCTTGGCTAAAAATCGGGGTTGGGTCTAACTTCGGCCAGGGGTAGCCTCGGGTTTCGCCCCGAGGAACAATGTGCGCAGTATCCCCTGGGACGAAACCCAAGGCTACCGTCAAAATGGCCGAACTTAGAGGCAACCCCTAAAAATCGACAAAGCTCTTAAAAAAGAGGGAATCGTTATAGTTGGTCAAAATCAGTGATCCTTTTGCAGGTTATCGACGCAAACAGGGACTCATTTTCAGAGGTACTCCGTAAGAGAAAATCGATTTGATTGAACTCTGCGGCATGATAATCAACCAGAGCATCTCCAATCATGAGACATTGGCTGGCTGTGTAGTTATGCTCTTGAAGCACGGCTTGAATGGACTTTGGTTTTGGATGAGGCGCCCCATAAACAGCGCGAAAGCAGTGAAGCAAATTTATTTGTTCCAGAATATAAAGAATTTCGTCATGGGGCGTACCTGTGAGGAGAAAAAACGGCTGAGTTTTGTAGTTTTGACGTATATAAGCTTCCGCGCCGGAAACCCAGGGCGCCTGGATGACATTGTCCACAACCAGTTGGCTAAAGCGCTCACACCAGTGTTCAATCTCCTCTTTCTCCACCTCAAGTCCGGCATACTCCCAATAGATGGGAATTTTCAGAAAGCGTGACATGCCGCCGTTAGCCTCATGATGCGCCTGAACCTGAGCTTGAACGGATTCTCCATAGGCTTCAAATAACTGCCGAAACGCGCTGGTTTTTACGGGGCCAGACTCTTTAATGACGCCATCAAAATCCCAAAAAATAGCCTGATAGGCAGCGAGTGAAAGGGGCATCTCATGTTTTCGCGATAACGGTTACGGGAGATCCATTTGCGTTTTGATAAAGCAAAGGAGCGACAATCACCTTTTTGGGGGAAGTGCTCAAGCCTGAAAGTTTCATGTCTTCAATGACAAGAATCGGCTCCTGGAGAAGCGGAGGTTCACAACCCTTCGGACTTTTTGTCAAAAAAGCCCGATGAGCGACTCTTCCCAACGGACGCTGGGTATAGCTGGTTACAGAAATAAAATCAAATCCAATCATTTTAAGTTTACGATGGGTTCTCAGCCAAAGCCCAAGCTCCGGAGCAAGCCCCGGTCCCTTAAAAATATAGGCTTTTTCCTGAGTCACGGCGTCAGGAGTACGGTATTGCTCAAAACCCGTTTGGAGCAAAAGCAAATCGCAATCATACGGAATGCTTTCCAACAACGAAAGCATGTTTTCAAGGCTCAAAATTTCTCCATGCCCCGCCGCGTATCTGATTAAAAAAGGGTGATTGCAAAACCAGAAGTCAGGATCATAATCCTCAAGTTTCTTTCCTTCATTATCAAAATGATAAGGCGCGTCAATATGCGTTCCTGTATGAAGGCCTAGAGACAGTTCCGTATTATTGTTGGAATCCCCTTGCTCTATGCGACTCAGTTCCTTGAATTCAAGCGTTCCACTATCAGCGTATAGGGGGGTATTTTTTGATAAAATGTGATTTAAATAGATCATGCTACTGCTGCTGGTAGGTATATTCTTCTTCGGGGACCTCACCCAGAAGAGGTTCTTTTTTAAAAAACCGAATGAGATTTTCAGCGGCCTCAATTTCCATCCGGGATCGACAATCAAAAGAACAAGAACCCATGTGTTGGGTCAAAACAATATTTTCCAGCTCAGTCAAAGGTCCGGTATAGGGTTCTTGCTCAAAAACATCAATCGCGGCACCGGCTATCGTTTGTGCTTTGAGCGCCTCATAGAGATCGCTTTCATTCACAATCCCTCCTCGCGCCTGATTGATCAAAAAAACGTCTTTGCGAAATTGTGGAAACACGTCTTTGTTGATCAAATTTCGGGTTAATGGTGAGAGCGGGACGTGCAGCGAAAGAATATCCGCGTTTTTATAAATTTCCTCTTTTTCAACCTGACGGATACAGAGTCCATATTGATCGCGCAGTTGTTGAATTTCTTGGGTTTTGTCCTTGAGGTCATTCACCAGAATCTCTTTAGGTTTGAAACCTGAAATCAAACGAATGATCTGAGTGCCAATACGTCCCACACCAATGATTCCAAGCACCGACTCCCCTATACGTTTGCCAATAAAACGCTTCCAGACAGGCTTTCTCGCATTACGATCCGCTTGACACACATAGCGTGTGACACTGACCATCATGCCCACCGTGAATTCCGCCACGGCGTGGGTCACCGCATCAGGGGTGTAAGCGACCGTTATTCCCAGTTCTTTGCATTTTGCCAAAGGCACAGAGTCGAGACCAATGCCAACTCTTGAAATAATTTTAAGGTTCTTGGCCGTTTTTAAAACAACATCCAGATTTTCTGTTCCAGCAATCAGACCCTCACCATCTTTAACAAACGCGCCAACCTCTTCAGGAGTCAGTTTACGTCCCAATGGATTGATTTGATAATCCCATCCGGTTTGCTCCAGTAAATCAAGGGGGGTTCTATCAATTTCCCCAAAAGGAACGGTTGAAATAAATATTTTGGGCATGGTTTTCTCTACGATACGTGAAAATGACCTCAATCAGACCCCTTGCATTTCACACATTTTATGAAACTTCGAGTGTTTTTGGGCTTTGAGTTCGTTGAAAGTTCCTTCCTCCAAGACGTTTCCCTGGTCCAGAACATAAATATAATCACTGTTTTTAATCGTTGAAATCCGATGCGCAATGATGATAACGGTAAGCTGACCTTTGAGCTCGTCAATGCTTTGTTGAATGAATTTCTCAGTCTCCGCGTCCAAGGCACTGGTGGCCTCATCCAGAATCAAGATTTCCGGCTCTTTAAAAAGCTCTCGCGCAATGGTGATCCGTTGTTTCTGTCCCCCCGAAAGTTTAACCCCCCTGTCTCCAAGAGGAGAAGCATAGCCCTGTTCCATTTTGGAGACAAATTCGTCGCAATGTGTTTGCTGTCCGACGCGAAGGATTTTTTGAGCCAGACCTTCATCGTCCTGTGCCCACAAGCTGATATTGTGTTCCACGGTATCGTTGAAAATGATACCTTCTTGAGTGACATATCCAATTTTCTGACGATACATTAAAGTATTGATTTCACGCAAGTCAATATTATCCACCCAAAGCGTTCCTTCTGTCGGAGAAAGAATGCCTGTGATCAAATCCACCAGAGTCGATTTACCAGCCCCGGATTCTCCCACCAAAGCAACGGTTTTATGCTTGGGAATCGTGATGTTGAGCTGTGAAAGAATCTTTTTATCTCCGTATGAAAACGAAACTTGGTTTAGCACAATCCCTTGAGTTAAGGCTTCAAAGGGGGAGGCTCCATAACGTTCTTTCATTTCATCTATTTTAGACTCCGTATTAAAAACAATTTCGACCCCCCCGATTTGTGCGGAAAATCCCTGCCATTGTGAATTCACCATCATGAGCGAATTCATGATACGCTGCAATAACACCATGGCGACTAAAATGGGTGCAATAGGTTGATTTTGGACATCAACGTGATAAAAAAGCACCAGGGAAACACACACCACCGCAATCGGTTCGGTCAAGGCTTCCAGGGTTTTTCCCAACATCGTGGTACGGAATTCCAACTGGGAATACGCGCAGATACTTTCTATCAAACGACTCAACACACTCTCAAAACGATTGGTTGCGCTTAAATACTTAAACGCATGCAGAACTTGTATTAGCAGTTGTTGTAATAACCCGCTTTCTTCTGTAATGCGCCTTGAATATTCCCTCGATAATCGCGAAAAAGAACGGAGGAGGAAGATTACCATGAACCCGGCTAAAATAGCAAAGGTCGTGAATTGGGGCTGGATGGTGAAGGTGACGGCTAAATAAATGAGGACATTGATACCAAAGGTAATGACTTGAGTGAATGCGTGTAAAGCGGACACCGTTCGGATGATCTCCGAGGTGACAAGATTTGTGAAAAATCCAGTATGATGTTGAATATACTGACGATAGTCTAACTGCGTTAATTTACGCATGAAGCGGCTTCGTAAATTTTTCGTAAGATTGGCAAGCACATAGGACTGAACAATCCCTACGACTAGCTGCATCGCGCCTTTGAAGACAAAAACCAAAACGGTTAACATTAAAATGTTTCTGAAGGTATTCGAAATTCCAAGCAGCAACAAAAATTGTTGAACCCTGCTCGAAATTTCATCACCACCCGAACCAATCCCTGTCTGAGACAACAGCGGGACAAACAGGGTCAGTCCAATTCCGGCCATGGAGCTGGTTACAAAACTCAATAAGAGAAACGCGTATAAAACCTTCCCCGTGTGCTTGTTAAAAAGGATAAAATACCGAACAAAAGGGGTGATGAAAGGAATTTTCATGAGACTCAGGAAGAGGAGGTTGCGGCTCGTACCGTAAGATAAAGGGTGTCTGTTGTTTTTCGTTGTTCCAGGTAGGTTTTGTATGAATTTTGAAAAGATGAAGAAAAGAAGTGTTCAAACTTTTTACTTCCGCCAGGGATGCCTTCTTTTAGCCATTGCAGATGATTGTCCAAACCGTAGCGTTGCTTGTATTGAACCTTGTCAATCGCCAAACCGCATTCTGAAAATAAAAGAGTAAGTGATTTTAAACTGTAAACATAAGGATGCATTCCTTGAAAATAGAACGATTTAAATGCGTCAATATCATACAGTTTGATGAGCGGTTCATCCGCGGAGGGAACTTCCATCACCATCACGCCTTCAGGACTCAGATGGTTTTTCAGACGTTCAAGAAAAGGCAAAGGTTCCAGGATATGTTCCAGGAGGCTGAAAAAACACACCCTGTCAAACTTCTGAACGGCTGAGAGTTCTTCAACGTAAAGTGCCGCATGGTAGCCTTTCGCCTTCAAGAGATCCCGATATTCCGGGCAGGCATCCACGCCACACAAGGTAGGAACCTTATTTTTTAACAGGTCGAGAAATCCTCCTTTTTCGGCACCAACCTCAAGAACCGATGAGGCCCCTTCAAAATATGCCTGAATATCCTGATAGCGGGCTTGAATGCTATCGTCTACCATGTCGGCAAAAGAATCGTCACTGTGCTGCGCGATAAGTTCTTCTCTTTTGGCGATATACCGCTCATAGTTTTCATCAAAGGCCGCCTGAGCTTGTGGTTTTTTAGGAGGGTGTAGAAAAAACAATTCGCAGTGGTCACAACGTTTAACAACACACGACGCATCCATCCACACCTGATTCCAAAACTGGCTGATTTCTGTACTTTTACAAATGGGACAAGTTAGGATCATAGGAGGCCTGCAACTTTTTCAAAGATTTTAACGAGTTCTTTCATATCGTCTATGGTGTTTGGAGGCCGGACATGCTCATTGAGTAACAAATCATGATTTCGGAGTTGTTCTGCCATGGGACACGCCCCTTTGTGATAGTTAGTCTGAATCATCTTGTTTTCAGGCGCGGAAAAAGGATATCCATGTTTGAACGCCTTTTTGATCTGATAAACCGGTTCAAAATACAAAGGAGTGTGCCCTCTGAAGAAGTAACAACCTTCTTTACAGAGGGCTTTCCTGAATTCCTCAATCGTGGTTCCGGCCACAGCTTCTTTGTACAAAACCGGGTATTGATAAAAGGTGCTGTGACAATCTTCACGTCCATCCACAATGTCCAAAAAATCAAACTTGCGCAAGTTATCGCTGAGATATCGGACCATTTCGAGTCGTTTTTCATTCAAACCATCCAGTTTTTTCAACTGCTCAATAGCGATGGCTGCTTGCACTTCAGTGAGACGGTAATTGAAACCGATCAAGTTCACAATATTAGAATACTCCGCAGGTCCGACGACGGCCTCCGCATGATTTCGAATCAGGGCCAGTCTATAGCGAAGGTCTTCATTATTGGTAATACAAACAGCCCCTTCACCACATTGAATGGTTTTGTTGACATTCAGGCTAAAAACCCCAATATCCCCAAAAGTTCCGACGTATTTGCCCTTATATTTGGCCCCATGAGCCTGGGCACAGTCTTCAATGATCGCAATTTCATGTTGTCTGCAAATTTGAACTAAACGATCCATCTCGGCAGGAATCCCAAATTGATGGATGACGATAAGGCACTTTGTCCGCGGAGTGATCAATTTTTCAAAGGAATCACAATCAATAGATCCGGTCATCTGTTCAACATCCGCAAAAATCGGAATCGCCCCATAGATCAAGGGTCCAACGGCACAAGCCGTCATTGTGGAGGGAGAGACAATCACCTCATCCCCAAAACCAATTTCCAAGGCTCCTAACGCCGCATAAAGGCCTGAGGTTGCGCTGTTCATGGAAACAGCGTATTTACTCCCATAATAGCTATGCCACCGTTCTTCCAGTTCCAAAACAAAAGGTCCCCCCCAAAAACTAAAAGGAGCGTCGGGCGTATGTGAGCCTTCAAATTTTGACAAAAACCCGGTCTCTATGGCCCGTATCGCGGCGGCTTTTTCTTCCTCGCCACACGTATAATTATCGATCCAGGGCTGAAGCCGGACAGGAGAACCTCCATTAATCGCAAGGGCCGGATTGGCTAGATTGATTTTCATATAATGATACTCCTTTCCATAAAGTGTTCATGGTCTTTTCTGCTTCGATGAGACCAAAGGGTTCCAAAATATCGGAATCTTTTTGCTTTAAATAGGCAACAATCCGTTCTACGGCATTTTTTATAGGACTCAACATCCCTCTTCCGCTTTGTTGAGGGTCAAGTTCCAAAACATTTTCCTTTTCCTGGTTGACGATTTTACGAAAAACACGGATGTTTTGTCCAAAATCTTCAATCCGAATCTGCCCTTTTTCAAATTTAAGATCCAGGTCAACCAGTTGATAATAGGCTTCATCCATTCCCGTCCATTTTAAAGGCCTCCCTTCTATAGTCGCCTCGACGTGTAAGGTGGGATCCTGGGGATATTTAGACTCACACGCGTATTCCAGAGTTTTTGGGATAAGGCTTTCCTCAAAAAAATACTGAAGCACATCCACAACATGGACGCCTAAATGGCACCATCCTCCATAGTAATCAATCGTTCCTCTCAACAAATTTCCGAGTTCATTCGATTGAATCAAGGTTTTGAGTTTTTGATGAGGAAGATCAAAACGACGATTGTGATGAACGATCACTCTAATGCCCGTTGCCTGTTCCATCCGCATTAATTCCTGAAGTTCCCTCCTGCTTTGACAAATCGGTTTTTCCGCAAAAATCAACGCGGTCTGCCCTTTGGCTTCAAAAATTGCTTTTAAGGTTGAAAAGTGAGTGTCGTCCGGAGTGCATACTGAAATACAGTCAGGTTGAAACACCGAAAGCAATTGAGCGAGGTTTTCAAAAGCCTGCCCCTGGAACTTTTTTGCCAAGAGTCTGCTGCGCTCCGTGTAACGGTCAACGAAGGCGATCTCAGAGATCTCCTGATGCCGGTAGTAAGCTTTTCCATGAGAATAGATTGAAGGCGTATTGAGCTCTTCATAAGCCCCCGCGATCATCCCACACCCAATGACGGCCGCTTTATACATCATTGATCCTTAAAGACTTTCCAACGTCGCTCTTCATTTTGATTGAGCTTTATCAAATCCTGACGTTGCTCCAGAAAATCCAAAATCTGTGCTAAGGAAAAATGAGTTTTCCCTTGTTGATCAAAATGCTCAAAAACCGCTGAAACCATTTTAAAGTCGGTGGGCGTATCCACTTCCAAGTAAATATCAGGATTATGAAAAAAAGGCGGTGCTTCAACACAAACACACCGATACTTGGGATTCTTTGAAATATGGATCTCGACATGCTCTCTCAGAGGCTCATCCGCAGGAACATTCGCATTAGCGTCCAAGAGTACCGACGCAGGATAAACATTGACTTCCATCCCGGAAGGATAGGTGACTTTGGTACAATTGGTCACAAAATCATACTGATCCTGATGTTTTAGATAGAAGCCGATCATTTCATCAATGATTTGGGGATCCGAGAACGGGCTGTCTCCAACTTGTTCTACATGCAATTCTACCTGATGCGCCTCCAGCGCGCTGGCTATTCTTCCCAAAACATCATTTTCAGAGCCTCTGAATACGGGAACCTTGAGTCGTTTTCCAAGATCAACAATGGCGTCATCCTGTGGAGCGGTCGACGTCGCGATAATCACTTCATCAATCAAACGGGAACGCTGGATTCGCTCAACCTGACGTTGAAGCATCGGTTTCCCTCCTATCAGTTTCAACACTTTTCCAGGGAGTCGGGTTGACCCCATTCGAGCTTGAATCGTTGCGGTGATTTTCAAAAGACCTCCATTTTTAGCTAATGTTTGTGTGTGTGCCCAAGGACTGTATGCGTTCTAAAACCTGATTTGTGGACTCTTTAAAGCGCTTTCCAAAAGAACTTTCCCCTATGGAGGCCTTGACACGCGTCAGAGACCGACTTAACGCCTCTCGAGTTGGAGCAAATTCTGTTGCGTGGATCACATTCCCCACAAAAGCTTCGGCCTGGGCTCCAGGCATCATACTGAGCACATCGTCTCGAACCAGCGCTGCTTCCATCAACAGCATGGAGCACATGCCTGTAATTTTATGTGACTCCAACAGCAATTGGGAAATGTCACAAAACTTGATCGATTCAATATCCAAGCCTCTCGCTTTCAAATAATCAAATTTATCTTCGTTTTCTTCGGGATGGAGCTTGATGCGAAGTTTGTACTTTTTAAAATCAATGGCTTGGATTAAAAATTCCAAAGTTTTATACTCATCAAAACCCTTATCCGAGGCAGTCCCTGCAACAAAATCATCGCGAATTTGTTCTGAGACAAAAACAATGGTATTGGTTGGCGCATAGTGAGGAAGGTTGAGGAAGTTCTGATATTGCCACTCTAAAAAAGGCTGTCCGACTATCTGAATCAATGAGTCAACAATTCCCATCTTCATGATTCCTTGCTTTGCATGCTCATCATTGACCCAAACAGAATCTGGAACAAAGGCTTTCGCCTGGATAATATTGCCCCCTTCCAAGTAAGCAAATTTTTCCTCAAAAGAACTCCAGTTCTCAACAATTCCCACTGTTGGAATGCTTTTCTTTTTTGCTGACCGTAATAGGGCTTTATCAATAGTGGAACCATACGATACGCCTGAGATGACATGGCTGACCTCAGGCGGCAGAGAGATCTCCCCCAATTCGTCAAGTTGAGACCAGGAACAGGTTGGAAGCAGGGTATGCGCCAAGTTGGCTTTTTTAAATACGCGGGCGGCATCTTCTTGAGCCAGCAGGGAAAACGGCAGGGTCAATTTTTGGAGGACAGGGCACAGATAATTGGCGGTGCCAGCCATACTTGCCGTGAACAAAAGATGAGGTTTCATCGAAACCCCTAAGGCTGATGGTAGCCGCCCCTTGTTCCGCAAAAACAAAACAAAGAGGGGCACAAGATTTCTTTAGGAAAATAAATTTTTGAATTTACTAACAAATTTATCTCTCAAGGGATGACTCCCCTCATTGCTCAATTGCTCAAAGTCTTCAAGCAGCTTTTTCTGAGTCGCCACTAAATTGGTAGGAGTTTCCACAACAATCCTTACATGTAAATCGCCTCGTCCTCCTCCGCGAAGGTAAGTGATGCCCTTACCCCGCATACGGAAAACTTTGTGCGTTTGTGTTCCAGCAGGAATTTTCAACTTGGCTTTGCCTTCCAATGTTGGAACTTCGACCTCCGCGCCTAAAGCCACCTGGACAAAACTCACAGGAACTTCACAGAACAAATCCGCACCCTCTCTTTCAAAGATGGAATGCGCACTGACATGCAGAACAATGTACAGATCTCCGGGAGGGCCACCATTGGAACCATGTTCACCTTCTCCCGTGAGCTTAATACGCGACCCCGTGTCAATCCCTGGAGGAACGTTGACACGCAACCTCCGGGTTTTGGTGGTTCTTGTTTTACCTTGGCATTTAGGACAAGGATTTTTTACCGTCCGTCCCTGTCCGCCACAGCGTCCACAAGTGGTTGCGACACTAAAAAAACCTTGCTGAATTCGCTGCTGCCCTGTGCCTTGGCATACAGTACAGATCTCAATATCACGTTCAGACCTGGCACCTAAACCACCGCAGGTGTCACAGGTTTCCAGACGAGGAACGTCAATCTCTGTAGAATGCCCAAAGGCGGCTTCTTCAAAGCTGATTTCCATATTATACTGCAAGTCAGAGCCTCGCTCACCACGACTTCCTGACCTTCTTCCGCGACTTTGGCCTCCACCAAAGAATTCGCTGAAGATATCTCCAAAAATATCTCCAAATCCTCCAGCAGCGCCAGCGTCTCCACCCAAGCCATCGGCCGCATGGCCAAAGCGATCATAGCGAGCCCGCTTTTCCTGATTGCTCAAAACCTCGTAAGCTTCCGTCGCTTCCTTGAATTTATCTTCAGCAGTACTGTCACCCGGATTACGGTCAGGATGATGTTTCAGAGCAATTTTACGATAAGCCTTCTTTAGTTCATCCGTTGAAGCGGAACGAGAAACCCCGAGCACTTCGTAATAATCACGTTTTGCCAAAAAGTACTCCTCTTTCTAAACATTTGAATAAAATTATCGTTAACCTCCACAAAGAGTCTTAATCCTTCTTAACCTCTTCGTAATCAGCATCGACAATATCATCAGCAGAATCACTACTTTCTGAAGACTTAGACGAACCGGAGTCTGCGGAACCGGAAGGACCACCCTTTTGATCGGCACCAGCCTGTTCTGCGGCTTGACTATACAGAATTTCTGCCATTTTATGGGAGGCTTGCGTCAAGGCTTCGATGTCCGCTTTAATCACTTCCACGTCATCGCCTTCAGAACTCTTCCTGAGCTGATCAATGGCCGCCTGGATCTTTTTCCTGTCTTCTTTAGGCAGCTTGTCTCCAATCTCCTTCATCGACTTTTCCGTACTGTAAATCAAGGATTCAGCATGATTCTTAGACTCGACCGATTCTCTGCGTTTTTTATCCTCATCCGCATAACGTTCCGCTTCCTCAACCATTCGCTTCACTTCCGCATCAGACAAACCACTCGATGCTGTAATGCGGATCTGCTGTTCTTTTCGTGTTCCCATATCTTTGGCACTGACATTCACAATACCGTTAGCGTCAATATCAAAGGTTACCTCTATTTGAGGGATGCCACGAGGCGCAGGAGGAATGCCAACCAGTTCAAACCGACCCAGTGTTTTGTTATCGCCCGCCATTTCCCGTTCTCCTTGAAGAACATGAATGCTCACGGCGGGTTGATTGTCTGCGGCCGTTGAAAAAATCTGACTTTTTCGTGTTGGAATCGTTGTATTCCGCTCGATCAGTCGAGTCATCACACCGCCCAGGGTTTCAATTCCCAAGGACAACGGCGTAACATCCAACAGCAATACATCTTTAACATCCCCCTTAAGCACGCCACCTTGAATCGCGGCACCAATCGCCACAACTTCGTCAGGATTCACGCCTTTATGGGGTTCTTTCCCAAAAAATTCCTTAACAATTTGTTGGATTTTCGGCATGCGCGTCATTCCACCAACAAGAATCACTTCATCAATATCATTCGCGGTACATCCGGCATCTCTCAAGGCCGCACGACAAGGTTCCAAACAGCGTTGGACTAAACTGTCTACCATCTGTTCAAACTTAGCTCGTGTGAGCTTTAAGTTCAGGTGCTTGGGCCCCGACGCGTCTGCTGTAATGAAAGGAAGGTTGATGTCCGTTTCCATACTCGAGGATAACTCATGCTTGGCTTTTTCAGCCGCTTCTTTCAAACGCTGCAACGCCATTTTGTCCGTCATCAAATCAATGCCCTGATCTTTTTTAAATTCGGACGCAATATAGCCGATTAAGGTGTTATCAAAATCGTCACCCCCTAAAAAGGTGTCTCCGTTTGTTGACTTTACTTCAAACACACCATCCCCAATCTCCAAGATGGAAATATCAAAAGTACCCCCTCCTAAATCGAAAACAGCAATTTTTTCGTCCGATTTTTTATCCAACCCATACGCCAAGGACGCCGCTGTCGGCTCATTAATAATCCGTAATACATTCAAACCCGCAATCTTACCCGCGTCTTTTGTCGCCTGACGCTGACTATCGTTAAAATAAGCAGGCACGGTAATCACAGCGTCGGTTACCGCTTCACCCAAATAGTCCTCAGCCGTTTGTTTCATTTTTTGAAGAACGAAAGCGGATATTTCAGGCGGAGAATATTTCTTCCCATCCACTTCAACACAAGCGGAACCACCATTGCCCTCAGAAATTTTATAGGACACCATCCCCTTCATTTTCCTGACCTCATCGGAGCTGATTTTCCGCCCCATCAATCGTTTGTTCGAAAAAATCGTACGCTCAGGGTTGGTTACCGCTTGACGCTTGGCTACTTGTCCAACAAGACGTTCTCCGGAATCATTAAAGGCAACCATAGACGGTGTTGTCCGTACTCCTTCCGAGTTTTGAATGACTTTAGGCTCGCCACCTTCCATAACAGCAACACAAGAATTTGTCGTCCCTAAGTCAATCCCTATTACATGTCCCATTTCTACTCCTTTTACCTGTTAATAACGTTTATCTTCATGATTTTTTTGCAACCCGAACCATTGCAGGACGAATAATCCGGTCATATAGGAAATACCCTGGTTGAAATTCATCAACCACATGATTTTCAGGGACAGTATCCGACTCAACCATCCCAATGGCTTGATGGCAGTTTGGGTCAAACACTTCCCCAACCGCTGCTATTACGGAGACTCCAGATTTTTCGAAGGCGTCCATCATCATTTTGCGAACCAACCCCAGCCCTTCCTGGAGACTGCCATCGCTTGTTTCATTTTTTGAGGCATGCGCAATGGCCCGGTCAAAACTATCAATCGCGGGTAACAATTCTTTAATCAGCCCCATGTTGTAATATTTAAATTTGTCCGAATTTTCCTTAGCCATGCGCTTTTTGAAATTGTCAAATTCAGCATTCAGCCTGAGATAACGATCATACGTCTCTCTCGCTTTCTCTTCCGCTTGCGCTAATTTTTCTGCTAAAACGACCTTCTCATCGACGACTTCAGCTTCAGAGGTTTCCTCAACATTTGCGTCGGCATTTTTTTCTCCAAATGGAGGAAGTTCAGGACCCTCAGGACACCTTGACGCTTGGGAAGCTTGAGTCTCTACAGAAACCGATTCGGCTCTGTCAGAGGCTTGAGTATCCCAACTCACGGCTTGAGACTCTTCCGTTGCATACTCTACTGGAACATCTATTTTTTTTTCTGCCATACTTTCACTCACATTTAGTCTTCATACTCATGTTCGGCAATAGCCTGCGACAAAATCTTGGCCGTATAATCGACCACTGGAATAATGCGCTTGTAATCCATACAGGTGGGCCCTATGACCCCGACGACCCCCAATACGTTATCGTCTGCACCATACCCTGAAGCGATTAAGGTATAATCCCTCAACTCGTGTATGGCGTTTTCCATCCCAATGTAAATCTGGACCCCATCCGCACTCAACGTCCGGTCCATGATGTCCATCAACTGACTCCGATGCTCAAACGCATCCAGCAATGCTCGAGCATTATCCTGTTTAATGAACCGTTCATTCAATAAAAAATTAAACTGCCCATCCATATAAACTTCGGGTGGTTCTTCTACTTCAAAAGCTTTTTTCCCTAATCGAACCGCCTGTGCCAGTAGTTGATCATAACGGGCCTTGTCTTCTACCATGCTTTCAAGGATCCGGTTCCTGATTCCTAATAAAGACTCATCTTTGAATTGCTCATTCAAAAATACGGAGATTGAGTTTAAAAAATCCTGAGAAAGGTTCTCTGAGGATTCGATGATCTTATTGCGAATCACTCCCGCCTTCGTAATCAGAATCACCAGGATTTTTTGAGAACTGACTTTGATAAACTCGATTCGCTTCAAGTAACTCGATTCCGCTTTGGGGGCAGAGACCAAACAGACAAACTGAGTCAAACCTGCCAAAACCCGAGTCGTCTTGATCAACATGTTTTCAACTTGTGACCCCCCTTCAGCGGAGACATCCTGTATTAACTTCTGAATCCCATCAGGTAAATCATTCGCAACCACCAGTGAATCCACATACAAACGATACGCTTTATCCGTTGGAATCCTTCCTCCTGAAGTATGGGTCTGTATCAAATACCCCATCTCCGACAAGTCCGCCATGATATTCCGTATCGTGGCAGGAGAAAGTGACATGTCCAAAGATTTTGAAAGCGTTCTGGAACCCACAGGCTCAGCATTCAAAATATAACTGTCAATGATCCCCTTCAAAACCTTATATGTCCGTTCATCTATGTCTTGAGAGTTTCCTCCCCTTAATCCGCTTACCACAGGCCTCTCCAAACTCTCCATAATCTATTCCACGATTTAGTAGATCCTTCGAGTTGATAATGATAAAGTTTCCGCTATTTCCCCTCAATTTTCTCCCGCATGTCCACACACAATGCCTGTTCACGTACCAAGATCTGACTTCCCCTTTAACTTAGCGATAAACATAACTAGCACTCATTCAACGAGAGTGCTAGTTATAGGTAGCACTACCAAACTCATCTGTCAAGGAAAATATGCAAGAGATCAATTACCATTTCCCCCAATAAAGTCATTTTTGATCAGTCTAGGGAACGGGCTAGACCCCGGTCTTTTACTATAGATGTTCATTCAAATAAATTTAGAAAGCTCATCCTGTTGCCTGATCGTTTAAAAACGCTGTTTCAGGAGTGCCAAAGCTTGCTTTGGCCAGAAAGGCGAAGGTCTTGCTTTGGTTTTGGTCAAAGCAAGCTTTGACACTCACAGTCTAGTACACTGTCAGCCTTTAAATTTGTGGTAGATCGGGACTACGTGCCCGATAAAAACAACGTTCGCAAAAGCTGGGCATGTAATCCCAGCCTACCG
>JBBCAX010000139.1:0-5918 GCA_051382335.1 Deltaproteobacteria bacterium TL4 | reverse complement strand
CCGTTTAAACAACGCTGTTTCAGGAGTGCCAAAGCTTGCTTTGGCCAGAAAGGCGATGGTCTTTCTTGGGATTTGGCCAAAGCAAGCTTTGGCACTCCACAGTCTAGGTTAGACTCAAATGAATTTATTTAAATGAACGTCTATATTTATGATCTGTGATACTAAAACAGGTATCCGTTTGAAGGAGGAAGTTTTATGCTGCAAATGAAAGCACTCAATCAGAAAGTCCTTAAAAAACTGGAACAAGATTTATTGCGAACCGAGTGGGACTCTATGGCAAGCCTGGAGCTGTTAGCCGATCGCTGCATAGATCAGCTAAGAGAAAATCGTAAAAAAATTGCGAAGAACCAAGGGGGTTTGACTCGAATACGGGAACTGTTAGACCGAACAATTCGAACGGATGATCTCGAATATCTGGATGATCCCGACTTCCCTGAATCTAAAAAAGTACACATGGTTCGTGGACTTCACTATATGAATGTGATGCTGTTTTCGTATCATCATTTTTTGAGAATCCTTAAACCCTATATTGTTCAGGTGGAGCAGCAGCACAATCGTCCTGTGAGGATTCTTGAACTCGCGAGTGGTTCAGGCGAATTTACGTTGGCCTTGGCGTCCCTTGCTCAAAAAAAGGGGCTTCCGGTTGAAATGACAGGTTCGGATATTGTCGAAGGACATGTACTGGAAGGAAGGAAAAGTGCTAAAAAAAGAAGAATTCCCGCTCAATTCATTCAGCTAAATGCTTTTGAGATGAGCACGATTCAGGATGAAGCTTATGATATGGTGTTTATTGCCCAAAGCATCCACCACTTTAGTCCAGGTCAATTAGCAATGATGATGGCACAGTCTCAACGGATCTGCAAAACGGCCTTCATTGGGGTTGATGGTTATCGGAGTTTATTTCTTTTGGGTTTTGTGCCTGGAATGGGCCATTTTTACACCATAGGCGTCCATGACGCATGGGTAACGGCAAGAAAATTTTATTCTCAATCGGAACTTGAGCTGATTGGAAAACTTGCGGCTCCGGACGCGGCCGTCAAAGTCCGTACGTCTTTGCCAGGTTATTCCGTAATTACCGTTGAAAAATAATGTTGGTACCTTTTATTTTTAGTTTACAGTGGATCTCATGACGTGGCTCTGCCGCGTCATATCCATGGTTAAGCGTTCATTTCGTATGCTTTTTTGGTACAAATTTCAAAATTTTAATACAGGTATTCGATAGCTTTCCGCCTGATCTGAAGCAAAGCAAGGCCGTATTCGCAATCATGGGAGACGCAGAAAAAAGATTGTAAATAAAAGCAAACAACTGCTTTCCTTTCAGTCAAGTTTCTGATAACTAAAAGAGAAACCTGATCCGTTATTTCCCCTTCAATAAACGGGAAAACTGGTCTAGAGTTTGCTCATCTGAAATTTGAATGGGGAGACTCCTCTGTTCCATGCCCGAGTTGTTGAGAAGTTAAGAATAGGCTTTTGGAAACTGATTCATTATAAATTGCAGTCATTCGATGAATACACAGGTTTTTCGACTTCGATGACGCGTCTTGTGGGAAGATATGAAATCTATTATACTTGGATTAGGTGACGAAGGAGTGGTCAGTCGGCCAGACGAGGAGTTGAAGACATACGCTTTGGGGTCTTGTGTTGCGGTCATCTTGATTGATAGCAAATTTAACGTGGTGGGCATGGCTCATGTAGTTTTGCCGGAGTCTAAAATAGATCTCCAAAAAGCGCAACTAAAACCCGGGTATTTTGCGGACGCTATTATCCCTGTTTTAATCAAAAAAATGCAAAACAGGGGTAGTCAGGGAAGGCTTTCGGCAAAATTGGTGGGAGGAGCTTATACGTTGGATGGGATAGATTCGTTTCAGATAGGCAAGCGAAATGCGTTAGCCTTGAAAAAACAATTATGGAAATATCGGATTGCTGTGTTAGCAGAAGATATAGGGGAGAAACTCAGTCGTACCGTTACGGTAGGAACGGATGGAACTGTCACTATAACTTCACCGAAACGAGAAACAATATCGATTTAGCGTTTTATTCTCGTTAATTGATTTTACACCTGGGAAACAAGTATGTCTAGAAATTTACTAATCGTTGATGACTCAAGAATGGCGCGTATGTTCATACGACGTTGTTTGGAAATGCTGGTGATGGACGATGTTGCGTTTATTGAGGCAGAAAACGGCAAAGATGCGTTGGCAAAATTGGGTGAAAATGAAATTAGTATTGTGATTGCGGATCTGAATATGCCAATAATGGATGGAAAGGCTTTGTTGCGGTGGATGAAAGCCAAAGAAGCGTTTAAAAGTATTCCGGTTGTCTTCATTACCAGTGCAAACAACTTTGCAAAGATCCGTGAATTAATGGAACTGGGAGCAAAGACCGTTTTGAGTAAACCCGTGTCACCCGCATCGCTGGCACCTGTTATGGAAAAACTTTTAAAATAACGCTCCCAAGTCAGTCGCAGTCGCTTAATTAGCTTGATAAATAGACTGAGATTACAGCTTTTTAAACGTTGATGCCTATTTCGCCGTAGCGACTGGTTTTATTCATGACAAGGAGTGTTCTTCTTTGTTTTTTAAAAAGAGAATGAAAAAATGGATGAATATCATTTACCCGATAGCTATCGAAACATCGTTGTTGAAGTCATGCAGGAATCCTTGGAAACCATTGCGTTTATGGAAGTTATTTCATCAGCCGCATTTTCCCCCTATGACGAATCGCTTAAGCGAAAGCGGGCAGAAATTCTGATTCATGACCCTATCCCCGGTGAAATCATTCTGGTCATGCCTGAATCATTAGTCCTGATCATTGCGGAAAATGTTTATGCTTTGGAAGAAGCGAAGATCACTGACGAATTGATGGATGATTTGATTGCTGAGATGATTAATGTCATTGCGGGAAATCTGATGAGAAAAATTATTCCGGATGACCAATCGTTTCAATTGGGTTTACCTGCGGTCGGACGAAACGCTTACTTGGAAATTAAGAAAGAAATCAATCGAACGGTTCAATTTGACATGGAAGGTGAAGCCTTTTGGATGGTCCTGAGAGGGCCTGTTTTTGATCCTAGTCGGATAGAACATTGGACATAAGTTGAAAACACAGGTGTGTTTCTTGGTCAATACTAATTTAGGGATAGGAAATAATGAATAAGATTCGCATCCTGGTTGTGGATGATTCAGCTTTAGTACGTCAGGTCTTGAGTCAGGGACTCTCCCAAGATCCTGAACTGGAAGTGGTTGGAACCGCAAATGACCCCTATGACGCGCGAGATAAGATTGTCCAGTTGAATCCCGATGTTTTAACGCTGGATATCGAAATGCCTCGAATGGATGGTGTGGAATTCCTGCGACGCTTGATGCCGCAATTCCCTTTGCCTGTCGTCATTGTCAGTTCACTGTCACAACATGGGGCCAAAGTCACACTGGACGCGCTGGAAGCCGGCGCGGTTGATTATGTAGCCAAACCGACCACAGATGTCATGTTGGGCCTTCAGAACATGATGCAGGAACTTCAAGCCAAAGTGAAAATCGCTGCGCGTATTGATGTGAGTCATTGGAAAGGCCGGAAATACAGCGCGCCCACTTCCGTAGGTATTTCAAAATTAAAAACACAGGCACTGGCACAAACCACCGATAAGGTCGTCGCGATTGGTTCTTCAACGGGAGGGACTGAGGCGATACGTCAAATTCTCGTCGAACTTCCCCCAACCTTTCCTGGGGTGGTGATTGTTCAACATATGCCTCCCGGGTTTACTAATACTTTTGCTAATCGCTTGAATGCGATATGTCCCATGGAAGTGAAAGAGGCCAAATCCGGGGATTTGGTTTCAAGAGGAAGAGTGCTGATTGCGCCAGGAGACCAGCATATGGAAGTCAAGCGTTCCGGGGGTGTTTATAAAGTTCATTGTTATACTGGAGAAAAAGTTCAAGGGCATTGTCCTTCTGTAGAAGTCCTTTTTAAGTCCGTTGCTTCTCAGGTAGGAGCAAACGCAGTGGGTGTCATGTTGACAGGAATGGGAAAAGATGGAGCACAGGCGATGCTCGAAATGCGGAACGCGGGGGCTCGAACTTTTGCTCAAGATGAAAAATCCTGTGTTGTTTTTGGCATGCCCAAAGTCGCGTATCAATTGGGCGGTGTCGAAAAACTGGTACCTTTAGATGAAATTGCCCAAACCATGATGAAGGTCTTGATAGGCTAAGGATTGCGAAAAGAATCAGTATGAAAACTTTACTCTGGTTCCCAAGATCCAGATCCTATGGAACTATAGGGGGCTGAAGGACTTCAGCTCATCTTTTCCTGAATAAGACGCAACAATCGCTGATGAGGTTTTGTGTCGAAATAACTTTGCCGATCAGCATCCACCATGTACACATAACCACTTCTCAGACTTTCATCCACCTCTCGCAGGACATCTTTAGCTCTACGATTAGGGCGAAAACCTAGCTGTGGGGAACAAACGTTTTCTCAAAGATCAATTCCACTACCATTTTAATGGCAGTTTGTACAATCCTGTCTAACCTTTGGAAGACGTGATGTGAATAAAATCAGGCTTGGGTGTGCTCGCCTTGCTTGAGCGGCACCCTGTGGAGTAGAACACCGTCTCTTTCAATGTTCCTGTTTGAAGGAATATTTGCCTTGTTTGGTTTTGGTTTTTAGGTACGTTGCTGAGGCATTATCTCGAACCCAGACGAGGCTTTCTCATGAAAAAAACCACTCAAGACACAATCCATAATCCACACGACAAGCTTTTCAAAACGGTATTTTCTGACACCAGGGAAGCTGCTAGTTTTTTGCGGAGTTATCTGCCTTCGGATTTGACGGAACAGCTTAATTGGAATTCGTTACGATTGATTGACAAAGCGTTTATTGATGAAGAGTTTCAAGCCAGTGAGTCGGATTTGCTGTTTCAGATGGAAATCCAAAACACTCAACGTGAAGTGCTCGTTTATTTGCTGTTTGAGCACCAGTCCGCTCCTGACAAATGGGTGAGATTCCGTTTACTCAAATATATGTGCCGGATTTGGGATAACTCTTTCAAAGAAACTCCCGACCAGCAAATGCTTAAAGCGATTATCCCGACAGTTTTTTATCAGGGGAAATCCATCTGGACTCCTTCCACAGAGTTCCTGAATTTGGTAGAGCATGAGGACTTTAATGCTGTTTTTATTCCTCAATTCGCTCATTTTTTGATTGATCAATCGAGATATGGATTAGAAGATTTTAAAGGGGAGACCAAGGCCAAAATAGCGCAACTATTGCTTAGAACATCATTTCACGGTCAAATAAAAAAGGCACTCAGCCGTTTTGCGCGTTTACTGACTCAAATGGAAGCAAACGAAGGAATTGATTATGAAATATTTTTCATGATATACTTAATGAACATCGAAGGGGTATCAGTTCAAGAAGTTCAACAAACGATCGCACAAAAAGCGCACTCACAAGAATTAGGAGAGAAAATCATGACTGCCGCGGAACAACTACGAATAGAAGGGGAACAGCGAGGACTGCAAAAAGGACTGCAAAAAGGACGTCAGGAAGGACGTCAGGAAGGACGTCAGGAAGGACGTCAGGAAGGACGTCAGGAAGGACGTCAGGAAGGCTTGGAGAAAGGTGATTTAATAGGACAAGTCAGAGCGTTTCAATTAATGCTTAAACAATCTCAGAACTCAAAAGAAGCGTTGATGGCGAAAACGATGGAGGAATTAGAGTTGATGCTTGATCAACTGAAACAGCAACTATTGTAGTCATTGAGCGGCTATAGTCATCGTTTCTCTGGCTGATTTGCTCCAGAGCGTCTTTGACTTCGGTTTGTCGGTTTTGCGCTGTTTCCAGTTTTTCTTGGGCGAGTTTCTCAGCGCTCACGGCAGACTCGATCCGTTTTTCAAAATCAGGCGCCCGTCCAGGAGGTCTGT
>JBBCAX010000138.1:0-2280 GCA_051382335.1 Deltaproteobacteria bacterium TL4 | reverse complement strand
TAATGATAGGTTTGGCCTGAAAAACGGGAAATAATAACCTTGCATTAATTCATTCATAAAATAAAACCACTGATATTATTGAATAATTAAAACTAAAACCATGAATCAAATGTTCAAAGTCCAGGATTAATTTGACTTGAGGGAATCGGGCAAACCAAGGTTTTAACTGCAGAGGCTTCAAGGCTTCTCCTCCAAAAATCACATAACGAAGCGCCAATTTCAAATCTGCATGTTGCATCGCTTCCTGGATTAACGTGTAAAACGCCCCAGGTGTTTGATTGAGTACCGTGACTTGTCGGGAGGTCAGTAAGCTTAAAAACTCTTGCGGATTTTGTGTGACTTCCTTGGGAACAATCACTAATAATCCTCCGTAAAGGAGTGCGCCGTACATTTCCCAGACAGAAAAATCAAAAGCATAAGAATGAAAGAGTGTCCAAACGTCAGCACTTGAAAAATCAAAAGGATTTTGATCGTTAAACATCAACCGAACGACATGGCGATGTTCGATCATGACCCCTTTGGGTTTTCCTGTGGAACCTGAAGTGTAAATGATATAGGCCAATTGCGAGGGTTGACTTTGAAGATTTGGATTTGCTTCTGATTCTTCAGCGTAGTCCCATCTTTCCAGGTCCACATAAACCGATTGTTAGCCTTGTACTTTAAATGCAACACTTCGCTTCCACTCCCACGTTGAATCAAGATGTCGTAAAGAGATAAGACATATTTCTCCTTCTAGGCTAACGCTGAGTTGAGCGGTTTCTTGGGGCAGAGTGATGAAGGAACGCCGCTCCAAGAAATCCGTCTCGAATGACTTGTTGGCCGTTACCCCAATGACTCAACTGACAGTTTTAATCCCATCGTTTTTAAAATCGCCACTAAACTTGACAACTTGGGATTTCCATTGCTGGAAAGCATTTTGTATAAATTCTCACGATTTAAATTTGCCTCTTTGGAAATTGTTGAAATACCTTTGGCTTCTGCCACATTCCTCAGGGCCAATAGAAATTCCTCCGTTGTCCCGTCTTCCATGGCCACTTCCAAATAAGCTGCCGCTTCTTCAGGATTTTTAAGATCCTGGATCAATTGAGTCTGATAGTCTCGTGATCTCTTGCCCATATTAATCCTCTCTTTGATAATCTAACCAATATTTTTTTGCTTTTTGAATATCGGAATTCTGGCTTTTTTTACTGCCACCACATAACAAAATCACTATCATGTTTCCTGTTTTCCCATAATAAACACGATAACCTGGGCCAAAATTAATCCTGAGTTCGTAAATCTCATCACCTAACACTTTACAATCTCCGAAATTACCCAATTGTACTCGGTCAATTCTCTGACGAATTATTGCTCTGGTTCGGATATCTTTCAATTTTTGAAACCACTCCCCAAAAGGACTTTTGCCGGATGAAGTTACATACTCCTGAATCTCAATACTCATTACACCTCACTTTGTAGTTTTTAGACAACATATTAAAATATAACACGAGGTAGATCAAGCATAAATGTGAGATGTGAGGAAATAGGATGCGATCTATCAAGGCGAACGCTAAACTCAACCTTGTTTTGGAGCAGAGCGAGGTACGAGCGGCGTGGAAAAACATAGGCTGGAGCGACTTGTGTACGCCCAGCATGGGCGTGATCTGATGGGGTGAAAGTCCCCTATAGGAAAGCCACTGGCTTTCAATGCTAGGGAACCGATCATGCGGCACTGGCGGGAAACCAGCCAGCAAACAGCGAACAAACCGTGTTCCTAAGGTAATGAGTACCATGAACTATTAGCGAAAGGCAAGGGCGAAATCGCGAGAGATCGTCTGAAGGAAGCCCGGAGCAAACTGACGAGCCGACGGACAGAAATCGCATAGAAGGCTCACTTCCCTGGGATGAGTTAGCACCACATAATGAAATCCTGTGGCTTGGGGGATAGGGTAAATGCGGCGGCAGTGTCACGAAAGATCACGTTCTTATCTGGGGAGATCTGTCCAGCGCGCGGTCTGGTTCTTCAAAGAAGACTGGAAGACCGGAAACGGAGCACTCCCCTTGTTTTGGAAAATCACTCAGCGCTTCATGGAGCAATCCATGAGGAGACTGGACAGAAGTCAGCAGAAGCCGTAGGTGCCAAACGCCTGCCGTAATGGGCAGGACACGGTGAAGGGCTGAACCCTGGAGAGCGTATTCTCCTGAGCCGTTCTATACATCAATGAAGCCGACCGGTGGAGATGACAAGGGTAGACTGGCCCAGGATATAGAAACGCGACGTTGAGGTTTGTTTCTTAACGT
>JBBCAX010000137.1:0-29250 GCA_051382335.1 Deltaproteobacteria bacterium TL4 | reverse complement strand
GAAGTCTTTTCCCTTGAAACTCCCGCCAACTTTACGCCCAAAACCTTCTGAGGGGTCTGTCCTGGTCGCGAGACTTTCTACCGTGTTTTCTCTTTGTGGCGCGCTCGCTTCGCTTAAGCGGCACCCTTTCTACAAACCCGCTAAAATCCAGCGTTTATTTAGGAAAGATGTCTATTTAAATGAACATCTATATTTCAGAAAACAAATCAATCCGTGAGGTTGGGAGGATGAAATTGATGATCATCCAACATCTCATATTGTGCTTTGGGGGAGTTTGAAAGAAACTTAATTCGGGAACGAACTAGTGACTGACATTTAAGGTTCGTTTTAAGAATTCTCTTTTTCCAAAAAACGTTTTGCAAACATTTATTCATGATTTGGAAGTCAATCGGGGACACTAACATTTTTTTTCGACAGTGGTGATGAGAGCCGAAACGCTCATCACCTCACTAATGAGGCAAAAGACTATAAGCTCTTCGGTTTTTCTTGTGCCTCTGCCAAGATGGCAAGGACGCGGATTCCCACCTGTTTTAGCTCAGCCAAATGTTCACGATTTTTGTCTTTATCATATTTTCTCGACAAGAAAATCATGTTTGCAGGAGCAGAAATCAAATCGGTATATTCCATACAGACTGAATATTTCTGCGAGTAAATATCAATTCCCTGCTTTTTAAAGGCCTCCATATTAAACAATCCCGCTTTTCCCTTATTCAAGTCTATCATTTTAACTTTGGACATTTCATCAACAAAGATTTCCAGATATTTCTGACACTGCGGATTCTTTTGGGAAGACGCCTTCGCAGTACACTCGCCGATTTTAAGAAGTTCATCAGCACCGTTTCTGATATTTTGGGTATTGGGTTGTGCACTGTCAAACTCTGTAGATAATTTTATTATGCTGTTTTTATAACTGTCATAATCGCAACCCGCGGCTAAAACGGGAAGTGGATTCCATAACACCAATGCTGCACAGAACCCTATTAAACTGATCCTTCTACTCATTTTTCCTCCTCTTTCATTTGTTTGGATAACCTTGGGTAAATTCACAAGATCCTTTCAGGGACCGAAGTGTTTTCATTGTTTTTAACACACGCAACCCCAGATGTGCAACAGAAACAGTACAAATATTAAGGTTCAAAGCTCATTTCGGAATTTCCTTCTCCAAGGTTTCTAAAATCTGACTGATTCCGAACTTCATTTGGGGTATTGCAAAGGCCTCCGCCAAATGCGGAGCGAGTTCGACGATGTAGGGAAATCTGATTTGTGAGCGAGATTCAAAATGGGTGCGTGATTGTAGCAGTAATAGTTCCGGTTTGGTTTCCGCACCTGAGGGTTGGTGACTTCGCATCCCTAGTTCCAGAGTAACACAACCAACTGTATAACTCAGTAAACTGTAAAAGCCTCGTGCGGCAGAAGTTTCTGAAATTCCTGCCTTGAGAAGGACTTTCAGTACTTTCTCAATAACTTCAAGGGCCTGAGTGCCTGTACTCGCCTCTGTTCCCAAAATCGGCAAAATACCGGGATGAGCCAATAACGCTTCATACATGGCGTAAAATGTTTTATGAATCCATGTTTTCCAGTTTTCTTCATTTTGAGAGGACACCTCATATTCTCGAATAACAAATCCTAACAAACAATCTTTGATATCATCCGCATTTTTGAAATACCGATAAACGGACATGGGTTTGCTGCTGAGTTCTAATGCCAGTTTACGTATTGTGAATTTTTCCAAACCGATGTCATCTACAATTTTCAATGCGGCAGACAGTATTTTGTCTCGTGTAATCCCGAGGTTCTGAGGGGAAACTGGTTTTCTGTTTTTGTTTTTCAGTATACTTTTAAATTGCAAGACTCTTCTCAATAACGGTGATCATTACAAGTTCGTCGAACTTCCTGCTTTCCTAATACATCTTTCCTTTTATGAAATCAATTATTTTGTAGGATTTAAAAACAGAGAAGTCTCGTCCCTCCGGGGTTCTGTGTCCGTTCTCATTTTTGGTTTGACTTATACTAGCACTCGTATATTATGAGTGCTAATTTAGGAATCGTAGGTTTAAGCTACGGGTGAACACGTACAGTCTCATGAAGTCGTTCATGGGCTTTGATTTAAGAACCCATTTTATAATGAGAAAAATATGATTCGTCCATTACAGGATCGGATAGTTGTTAGACGATTAGAAGCCGAAGAGAAGACCGCCTCTGGAATTATCATTCCGGATTCCGCAAAAGAAAAGCCCCAAGAAGGGATCATTTTAGCCGTTGGTCCAGGGAAGCGATTAGAGAGTGGCATACGGTTGGAACTCGATGTTCGAACTGGGAATAAAGTGTTATTTGGGAAATATGCAGGCACAGAAATCAAAATCAAAGGTGAAGAACTGTTGATCATGAAAGAAGATGACCTGTTAGGTGTAATTGAATAAAGACGCACAACTTTAGTTAAAGGAGAACATAAATGTCTGCAAAAGAAATCATGATGGGAGACCAAGTGGGATTGAGTTTACTTGATGGAGTGAACCAACTTGCGAATGCGGTCAAAGTGACGTTAGGCCCCAAGGGGAGAAATGTGGTGATTGAAAAATCTTTTGGTGCGCCTGTGATTACCAAAGATGGGGTGACAGTTGCGAAAGAGATTGATTTAGAAAATAAAATTGCGAACATGGGAGCACGAATGCTCAGAGAAGTTGCGTCTAAAACTTCAGATGTCGCAGGAGATGGAACAACGACGGCAACGGTCCTGGCTCAAGCAATGTATCAGATAGGAAGTCGAAATATTGCGGCAGGAGCGAATCCAATGGAATTGAAACGAGGCATGGATAAAGCCGTAACGGCGATTATTGCAGAGCTCAAAAAGATTTCCAGACCTGTAAAAAACAACGCGGAAGTCGCTCAAGTTGGAACGATTTCAGCAAATAATGACCAGGAAATTGGAAAGATCTTAGCCAAAGCGATTGAGAAAGTCGGCAAAGAAGGTGTGGTGACCGTTGAAGAAGCGAAGAGTGCGGAAACGACCTTGGAGTTTGTGGAAGGAATGCTTTTTGACAGGGGGTATCTTTCTCCTCATTTCGTAACCAATATTGAACGGATGGAAGTTGTCTTGGAACATCCAAACATTCTTTTGATAGAGAAAAAGGCCTCGAATCTTCATGAGCTGATTCCTATTTTGGAAGCCAATGCGCAAACAGGAAAACCCTTGTTAATCATCTGTGAAAATGTGGAAGGAGAAGCACTGGCCGCGTTAGTGGTGAATAAACTTCGAGGAACTTTAAATGTTGCTGCGGTTAAAGCGCCTGGATTTGGCGATCGTCGCAAAGCGATGTTGGAAGATATTGCGATTCTTACAGCGGGAACCGTGATTTCAGAAGAAACCGGTATGAAGTTAGAAGACGCAAGTCTTACGTACTTGGGTTCCGCGAGCAGAGTGGTCATCACTAAGGATGAGACAACCATCATCGGTGGTGCGGGAACGGTAGAAGCCTTGAAAGGACGGATTTCTCAAATTCGCAAAGAAATTGAATCAACGAGTTCTGAATACGACCGTGAAAAGCTTCAGGAACGCTTGGCAAAGCTTACAGGCGGAGTTGCCGTTGTTAATGTTGGCGCCTATACAGAAATCGAGATGAAAGAAAAGAAAGCTCGTGTCGAAGACGCACTCAATGCGACCAGAGCCGCCATTGAAGAAGGCATCGTTCCTGGAGGGGGTGTTGCCCTGTTACGATGTATTCCTGCCGCACAAAAAGTGGTCAACAGTTTAAAAGGGGATCAAAAAGTTGGAGCAGCCCTGATTGCTGAGGCCATTATGCGCCCCGCGGAAGCTATCGCCTTAAATGCGGGATTGAAGCCAGACTTGATCATTGACAAAATAAGAAACCATGAATCAAACTCTTTTGGTTTTGATGTTGCGAAAGAAGAGTATGGTGATCTTTTGGAACGAGGCATTGTGGATCCCACCAAAGTGACTCGATGCGCTTTAGAAAACGCAGCGTCCGTAACCAGCTTGTTATTGACGACTGCTGTTACCATTACAGCCATCGAGGAAAAAAGCGAAAACGAAGACATGGATTAGTCTCCATTTCCTTGAATTAACCCCTGTTTCCACAGAAACAGGGGCCTTTCTCACAATTTCTTCCTGCCTGTGCTAAAACTCAATTAAATGCCCCTCCTCACTTCCTATCTTGTTTTTTCTTCTCAAAACTGACAATAAAAAAGGTAAGCAAACACTCTAAATGGAGACTATTTAAATTTCAGAGGACAAAAAAGGGACACTGCTTTTGAAAAGTGCCCAAAGAATCAAAATAAATTTGTAAAACAATGCCTAAACTCAAACCAAGACTTAATCTACCGGTAAAGATTGCTTTAGTGACTTTTATTATCTCTGGCATCGGCGTCACGGGAATTGCGTGGAACTCCTATCAAAATGCGGATTCTATGCTCAAGAAACAATCGTTTGTTCATCTTGTCGACGATTTAAAACGAGAAACCGCGATTTTAAATGTATCCTTTCTTACCATTCAAGAGGATGTTCTGTTTATTTCCCAATCACGCCCAATCCGAGATATGATAAAATCCATTGAGGCGATGACAGAAAAAAACGTTAAAAATATAGCCACGTCTTCCTGGTATGAACAAGTTTCAGATCAGTTCAAAACTGTGCTGCAAAATCGCCCCTCCTATTTTAAAATTCGGGTGATAGGCGTAGAACAAAACGGGAGGGAACTGATTCGGGTGGAAAAAATTGGAAATCAAGTCCTCACGACACCTTACCAAAAATTACAAGAGAAGGGGCAACGAGACTATTTTACGGAAACCCTGGAACTGAGTGTCGGACAAATATCATTTTCAACGATTAATCTCAACCGGGAATATGATGAAATCACTCATCCTTACAAACCTGTATTAAGAGCAGGTACCCCCATTTTAAAATCAAACGGAGAAGTCCTGGGCATCATTACGATCAGTGTGGATTTCGATATTTTCGTTCAGTCGCTCAATCATTTCCCGCCTCAAGTTTATTATTTTCTGGCAAATAAGGATGGGGATTATTTGTTTCACCCCGACAGAGAGAAAAGACTCGCCTTCGAATTTGGGAAAAAATATCGGGTACAGGAGGATTTCCCTGAACTTAAAATGGAATGGACTTTGAAAAATGAAAATGCTTATTCCTATCTGGACTACCCTGAAAAACAAGTTGTGCTCGTTTATAATTTGCTAAACATTGACACGTTTCATCCTGAACGGTTTTTTGTTTTTGGAGCAGTCGCGACACACGCTCTTTTAGAAAAAGAATCAAAGGTCTTTCGTGAAAATTTGGTTGTGACTATGATCGGGATGGTCGTCATCCTGTGTTTGATGATCGCTAACACCGCCCTGGTTTTAACCCGTTATATTCGGGAACTGACCCATGTTTCTCAGCATATTGGTAGTAACGAACATGTTGATATTCCCATCAGAGGCAACGATGAAATCACAGATTTGGCTTTGGCGATGAAAGGCATGGTTCATAATTTATCAGAGTCCAGAAATCAGCTCAAACAATTAGCCAATTCCCTCGATGAGCAGGTAAAGGAAAGGACAAAGGAATTGGAGGCAACCAATAAAGAACTTGAACATGAAATTGAACAAAGAACTTTCGTTGAAAAAGAATTGCATTTATCCCAACAACGTCTCGCCAGAATTTTGGATATTACCGATGACTGCATTGTCGCCGTTGATGAAGCCCTGCAAATTAACTTTTTCAATCAAAAAGCGGAAGAACTTTTTGGATACAATACTCATGAAATTATTGGCAAATCCTTGCATTTTTTATTATCGTCAGAATCCTCAAAAAATGAGTTCCTTCAATTGCTTGCGCCCCAGCACAAGTTGGAGGATTCCCAATACGTAAAACAAACGGTAAAAATTAAGATAAAGCCTAAAAATAATTTAGAAATCAGTGTGGAAGCCTCCCTCTTAAAACTGAAATCAGGAGATGACAGTATTTCTGTCTTAATTTTTGAAAGTCCTTATCTTTCTCAACAAAAGACAGTGGCTAGTACAAGTTCTAAACCGGAACTTCTGACTCGTCTGCGACGCGAGAGGAAAAAAATGAGAGCGTTGGAAGGCGGTATTCAAAGTATACTTCAATTGATCCATGATGAAAGCAAGGTTTTATCACAAGAATTAAAGGATACCGATAATTTTTTGGAAGAGACCAACCTGTTTTTACTCAATGAAGAGGAAAATGTTGAGTTTAGAAAGGAAATAGTTCGTTTAATGAACCTTTCTTTAAAATATTGGGAAATAACAACCTCAAAAACAAAAATTGAACTCGCTGAAGAAAGTGGATTATGGAACTCTTATTTGGACCGTGGCAGTTTCCAAACACGAACATTGGATAAATACCTTAACCTACAAACACTTCCCCAAAAACCACGATGGAAAGATGTTGTTGCAACGGTCCTATATGTTCTCGAAAATTGTCCGTCGGATAGCAACAAAAAAAATGAAATTGAAGAATCTCTGGAAAAATTGCAGCAGATGTCGTATTTCGTCCGTCAATAACAATTTGACGTGAACTGACAAAGCCCTATTTTCTTTTACAAATTTTTACGGTTCACCACCCTTTGTGTCTCTGCTTCCTTGATCTCTCATCATTTCCACGAAAACTGAATACCTGTTCCTGTTTTAAATTTCTTACAAACAGGCCTCCCGCAAAATGACAATTCTTGACGTTCGCTACGGTTTCTTCAACCGGAAAATCATGTTAATCCTTAAGCGTATTGATCTCATTTCGTCGTTGAACAGAAGGTTCACAGGAAACGAAATCCATTCGCCCTGTCGCTGTAAATTAAGTAATCGAAACCGAAGGAAGAACCATGAAAAAAATATTTGTCACCGCAATCCAAGACTGGAAAATAATAGGCTCAATGGGAGAAAAGATAGGTCCGCTAAAAAAAGGAATCCGTCCTCAGACTAACGCTGGGCACCCCAATAGTTCAAAGGATAAAACCACTTTTATTTGATATTTTTGAGGTAAAGCTAAATGTCCACCAAACGCCTTGATGAGAGTGTCGGACACGTCGCAAGCTCCTTGGTCCGCGTTGCTTTTTTGTACCGCATGAGGTGAGTAGCCGATGGCTGAAAACTTGCGACTCTTGAGTTAAGTAACTACTAATCTAAATTTTGAGGAGGTTTTATGCCCGTTTTTGCTTGGTTGGCAAGTGGTGGTTTTTTGGGATGGTCCTGCGGAGCAAACGATGCTTCTAATATTTTTGGAACAGCGGTATCCTCTCGCATGGTAAAGTTTAGCACAGCCGCTATTCTTTCCTCTATCTTTATCATCTTGGGAGGAGTGATTCTTGGATATCATGGTGTAACACGAATTGGTAAATTAGGCAGCATCGACGCACTTTCTGGTGCCTTTACCGCATCGCTGGCAGCCGCAATAACAGTGGCGTGGTTAACTCAATACAAACTCCCGGTGTCAACCACGCAGGCGATTGTCGGCGCTGCGATGGCATGGAGTGTTTTTTCCGGTAATGGCGTCGCTTGGGATAAACTACTTCCGATCGTGCTTTCCTGGGTTACATCGCCTCTCCTTTGTGGCATTGGATCGGTTGTTCTCTATTACGTTCTGGCCTTCGTTTTGCACCGTATCAAGGTCCGCTTGCTGATAATGGATTCATGTTTGAGGTATGGACTCCTCATTGTTGGATCCTATGGTGCTTTCACGATGGGAGCCAATGCCATGGGAAATATTGTCGGGGTATTTTATGGCACAGGCATTTTTCACGATATTGAAATTTTAGGCATACCTTTCAGTGAGACCAGACAACTGAGTCTGTTTGGCTCAACAGCGATTGCCATTGGTGTGATAACGTACTCCCGTGGGGTGATGCTGACTGTTGGAAATGGAGTGTTCCCGCTGGATTCCTTGAATGCCTTTATCTCCGTTGCGTCCATGGCCATGGTTCTGAATTATTTTGCCAGTATTGGAGTTCCTGTTTCTTCATCTCAAGCCATTATAGGTTCTGTCGTCGGTTTAGGACTTATTCACGGTGCCAATACCCTCAATGTAAAACTTCTGGGACGTATTGTTGCTGGATGGATCTCGACCCCGATAATTGCGTTTCTTGTCTGTACGTTCTCTCTTTACGTAATGAAAAATCTTTTTGAATTTACGGTGGTTGCCCATTATAACCGATGATCAAAGTTTGTTGGACAAACAAGCTTATTCCACCCCACTTAGATGCACCTCAAAAACCTCAAATAAAGGTCTTCCAATCCCCGCCATCTTGTTGTGAGGTATTGGGAGACTTTCCTAATAAAATCAATGTGGTTCCGTTTTATGTGGATAACCGTCTTTTTTCAGCTTTGAATATTCGTCAAGGTGCTATATAACTCACAACTCCAGCTTATTTAAAGCAATATTTTTATTTGTGAGTTTAAGATATTATGGATGCGTTTAATAAATTTCGTAGAAAATCATTTGTTCTGCATCAGGAAAAAAAATCACCTGAAATTTTTTTTCAAATTCACGTTGATGAGATCGGTGCCTACCTGAGTATTGTCGATCAAAAAGGGCAGGAGGTGGAAGCCAATTATCGATATTATCATGGTGCGGCAAGAGACATTCTTAGAGCTATTGAAAATATACAGGAACGGAATCATTTTCGGATAGACTGGGAAAGTTCTAACGATCGGACTTATTTGGCGGCAAATGATTTTCTGCTTTGGCATTTGAGACACTGTCCCAGTTTTGTTAATGCGGAGTTTAAGCCGATTAAATTTTGTGATGAAGGGGCCCATTTGACCCTTTCCATTGAAGAAGTTGAAAAGAATACTTTGAAATGTCAAATTGTGCTGTCTTCTCCTCAAGGAGCGTTATCCAACCTTTTCATCATCACTGAAAATCATGTACTCTGTGATGATACGATTTATCAAATTGCGCCTTTGAATGAAAACTTTGCGGAACTGTCTTCATTTGAAACCACTTTGCCAAAAGAGGATTTGGAGAATTATCTTTCCATTTGTTACTCTCATTTTGAAAACATACAGGTCCGATACGAGGATTATGAGGTGATTGAAGGGCCTCAAAAAGTGACCCAATCCGCTCTCATCTTTGAACAAGTGGACCATGAACGATGCTTGTATTTGAGGATCAGTAGCTCTTTGGAAGGGTTGGATGCTGATTTTTTTGAACAATACGAAGTGAACCGCCTGGCCATGCTGAATGAAATGGAACATACGATCCAGGTTTGCTCTGTTGTTCAAGAGAGTAGTTATGTGTGTTTTAAGGAAATTCAAGGCTTGCTGACTAAGTATAAACGGTTGTTGAAAGAGGAGGACGAAGGTGATTACTTTATTGAAGAAAATCTTTTTATCATTCAGCAAAAGTTGGCACAAGACTTCATTCACAAAGAACTTCCCCGTTTGATTACCAAATACGCGCTGTTTGGCGCAGAAAAATTAAAATCCTATAAAGTCCAAACAGCAACTCCGAAACTGAACGTTTCTTTGGGACATGGTATTAATTTTCTTGAAGGCGATGCCAGCTTGGAAATTGAAGGCGAGACCTTTTCCTTATTTGACGCCTTGACGCTCTATCGTAAAAAAAATTATATTCCTTTGAGTGACGGATCTCATGCTTTAATCAACCAGGATTATATTGAAAAACTCGAACGGCTTTTCAAAAAACAAAAAAATCAGGTTAAAGTTTCCTTTTTTGATTTACCGGCAATTGAAGAACTCATTGATGAAAAAACGGCTCAAGCCACTTTTGCGAAATCCCGTGAAATCTTCCAGGGCTTTAATGAACTTCAGCACCAACAGGTCCAACTTCCAACCGTTAACGCAACGTTGCGTCCTTACCAAAAACAGGGTTATAAATGGTTACGCTACCTTCATTCCCATGAGTTGGGCGGTTGTTTGGCGGATGACATGGGGTTAGGAAAAACGCTGCAAGCGATTACCTTGCTTTCCTCAATTTATCCCAAGGAACAAAAAGCCTCCTTGCTGGTGATGCCCAAAAGTTTAATTTTCAATTGGCAGAAGGAATTGACACGCTTCAATCCGGAACTTTCCTACTATGTCTATTATGGTAATGATCGGGACCTGGAAGCCGCAAAAAAACATCATTTGATTCTAACCACTTACGGTATGCTGAGAAACGCTATCGAACAATTTAAGGAAGAATCCTTTTATTATTTAATTCTGGACGAATCGCAAAATATCAAAAATGTACATTCTCAAGTTTCTAAAGCTGTGATGCTTATGGAGGCGAAACATCGTCTGGCACTCAGCGGAACTCCCATTGAGAATAACCTGAGTGAACTTTATGCGCTTTTTCGGTTTTTAAGTCCGGCGATGTTTGGTTCGTATGAGGAGTTCAATCGCTATTATTTAAGCCCCATTCAACAGCATAACGACAAGGACGTGATTCATGAATTGAGAAAAAAGATTTATCCTTTTATTCTAAGACGTCTCAAAAAAGAGGTGCTTAAGGATTTACCTGATAAAGTAGAACAAACCCTGTATGTAGAAATGTCTCCGGAACAAAAGAAACTCTATGAACAGCGTCGTGCTTTTTATCAAGAGTCCTTAAAACAACAAATTGCGATTAATGGCATCAATAAATCGCAGTTCTATATTTTTCAAGCTTTGAATGAATTACGCCAAATTGCGTCTACCCCCGAAACGCAAAGTGAAAACCGGATTCTTTCTCCCAAACGTGAATTGTTGCTGGAGCAAATATTAGAGTCTACCGCCAACAAACATAAGGTGCTCGTGTTTGGAAACTTTTTAAGCATTATTGAACATGTAGGCGAAGATTTGAGCGCCGCGGGCATCGAATATTTGGTCATGACCGGAGCAACACGGGATAGAGGTTCATTGGTAGAACGTTTCCAAACGGATCCCAAATGCCAAGTTTTTTTAATGACCTTGAAAACAGGGGGACTGGGCTTGAACCTGACCAAAGCCGATACCATTTTTATTTATGATCCCTGGTGGAATTTAGCGGCAGAAAACCAGGCAATCGACAGAACGCATCGCATCGGTCAGGATAAAACCGTATTTAGTTATAAACTCATCACTCGGGGGACCATTGAAGAAAAAATAGTGTTGCTTCAGGAAAAAAAACGAGAACTCTTTGAAAATATCATTTCCAGTGATTCCTCATCCATCAAGTCTTTGAATGAAGATGATATTGATTTTATTTTAAGTTGAAACCTCAAGTGGTATGAGTTTTCCCCTGTTGGGGCACAATCATTGAGGATTCACGATACGTATTCTGCTGATCGATAGGAAGAACATGTCTATTCACGATGAAATCTTAAGAAAGTTGAAACAGTCAGGGCTCAACATTGCAATATTCGAAAAGGAATTGCTGGATAAGGAATTGCTGGATGACGAACTGACTGAACCTAAAGGGAATGAAAGTTTAGAGAATGAGTTGTGGTCGGCAATAGATAGTAATTACGTTAAAAAATCCCTGCAACGACTCTATCGTGTCTATTTTCACGATTTGGTCAACCAGTTTCCAACTTCGTTCAGTAAAAACAAGGTTTTAAAAGCGTTGGAACCCAAAGAAAGTTCACGAAAAGAATATTTTGTCAACGTGCTTTATACCATATTTACGGACAAAGAAGTGTTTCACACCTTACTCTCAAAAATGCCGGAATCCGCACAAGTTTTATTTAATTTATTAGTATGGAATCGAAACCCTTTTTCAGAAAAACAGCTCAAGAGCCATTATAAAATTGCTGTCCAGAAGTTGAGCGATTCCGGTGATGACAAAGATCGTTTATTAACGGAGTTCCTGATTTTTTGTTCTTCCAGTGACTACAACTACGATTGGAGAAACCGTCAAACTCGTTACCGTTATCATTTCTATTTTCCCACTGAAATTAAAAATGCCCTGAAACCCTTTTTAGAAGCACCGCCTGAGTATGAACTTCATACCGTAGCAGAAGCTCTGGACAAGTGGACGCTTTACGAAAACAGGGAAATGATCCTGGAGGAACTGCCTCTGTTTCTGACTTACATTGAGCAAGGACAGTTACAGCTTTCAAAGACAGGAAAACCGTTGAGGGGTTCTTTAAAGGAATTGAGCCAGTTTGGTAAAAACCAGGAATTTTATCAAGAGAAAGGTCTTGAATTCATCAAAACAGAGCTAATGCTGAACATTCTTTCAAAAATGGAAATCTCACTTTCAAACTCCCCTTTGGAGTTAGTTAAAAAGGTCTTCGATGATTATCAAAAAAACAAACGTATTTCGCTCCTGGATGTTTTTTTATTTCATCTCAAGGGAATCGCAACCTACCATACCCGTGCTTATCATCCCGAGGGAAGTGTTGCCCCTGTGATCTGGAATCAGGTGCTGAAAGCCTTGCCCCCCAATGAATGGGTCAGTTTTTCGAATATTGCTAATTATGCCATATTGCATGACCTGAATCTCCAATGTGTCGATGTCTATTCCGCGTCCAGATATCTCTATTATACGCAGGAACGTCAAGAAGATTATGGTATCTGGGAAGATAAGATATACATCAGTGCCGGAATTTATGATGACGCTATTATTGTCCCTTTATTGGCAGGGCATTTTTTTCTGTTTGCGGCGTTTGGACTCGTTGACATTGCCTATGGTCCGCCCCTTAATCCGCATTTAAAACAAAAAGGACATGAGTATTTTTCAGTATTTGATGGGTTGCAATACATACGTCTGACCGATTTAGGTGTTTATGTCACAGGAAAAACCAGCACGTATGAAATCAAACAACAAAATAAAAAACAGGTTAAGCTCGTTTTGGATGATCGACGCTTACTGTTCAGTATGAATGGTGAAGATCATCTTAAGCAGATCATCATCGAAAAACTGGCCAAACCCATTGCTCACAATCGTTATAAGATGGATTATGAATCGTTCCTGAAAGGTTGTACGAGCAAAAACGATGTCCAGGAAAAAATAAAACTATTTCATACACACATTGAAGCAAAACCTTCTTTGGTATGGGAAACCTTTTTTGAAAAAGCCTTAAACCGGGTCAATCCTCTGTCTGAAATGGATCAACTGGTCGTTTACCGACTGGACAATGATCCCGAATTGCTGCACTTGATGACTAAAGATGAAATCCTCAAAAAATACATTCTTAAAGTGGAAAATTTTCATGTTGCCATTGAGCGAAGCCATTACGCCAAAGTAAAAAAACGGTTAGAAATTCTTGGATACTTGATGACAAAGTGATACCAGGGTTTGCGTCAGAATTTCATGGTCGGTGTCCTTTCGTGCAAAGAAACTGGAGGAACAAGAGACCTTCAAAATAGGGAAGTTATTAAACGCTCAGGTCTTAAAGCAAAAGCGGTCTGCCAGGAAAGCCAGAATGAGGACAGAAGCCATACTTGATAAAACACGAATCATTATTGACCCTGGAGAGCTTTATGTCAGCAATAAAGATGTCATCATCTCGACCTTGGTAGGATCGTGTGTTGCGGTGTGCCTGTGCGATAACATCCAGGGAGTGATCGGGATGAATCATTTTTTAATGTCTTCTCCCAAGAATGATCTTAAGACACAGGAGTCTACTTCAAATCCCTCACGATATGGCACTTGTGCGATGGAAATATTAATCGATAATATGTTGAAATCAGGTGCCCAAAAGCGGAACTTGAAGGCCAAAGCGTTTGGTGGCGGTGCTGTGTTACAAAATGGTTTGGCTAAAGACGGCGTCAATCGTGTGGGCGAGGATAATATCCAGTTTATTAAGAAATACCTTATGCTGGAAAAGATCCACTTGGTCGGAGCGGACTTGGGAGGGGATTCAGGAAGAGTAATTCACTTGTTTAACGATTTTTCAGTGTTTGTAAGAAAAATAAGCCGACAAACAGGGACGCCCATCTACAAAAGGGAACGCGAATTACTGAAAAGGTATCTGATTGAAAAAACAAGGAACGTAACTTGAGGAAATGCAGCAGGAAACACTTAAAAGGGGTGTCCCCGTCAAAGACAACCAAACCTGATTCAAAAACGATAAATGAATATTCTGAATTACTGAAAAAAACTTGTCATTTCTTGTTTAAACAGGAATCTACCTTCTTTAGAAGGTGTGTTTTCATTTGGCGTGACAAAGTTAACGGTAGCGTGGATTACGCTCAGTCTCGAGTTGAGCGTAACTTGCACCGGGTTGCTGAAAAAAGATCCTGTCCTTCAAAGAACTGTGTTTAGTGTAAGATGAACCAAGGTAGCCGAAGTTAATAGTCTGGAATCAATGTCAATCAAAGCAAATCACCGAAACCGCAAGACACCTTCAATCCATGAATCCAATCATACCCATCCTGTAAGATTTCTTGAGCGTCATTTCAATGACATTGAAAAAGTTATTAAGAATATCGCCTCACGACATCACATGAATCAAGAGGAGGTGGAGGAGTTTACGTCTGAGGTTCATGTGAAGTTGGTTGAAAATGATTATGCCATAATCCGTTCCTTTAATGGAAAATCAGCGTTTAAGACTTATTTATTCACTATTTTTGGACGATTTTTTGTCGATTTTCTCAGAAGTAGAAAAGGTCGTTGGCGTCCTTCTCGGGAGTCTCTAAAGATTGGACCTGTGGCTGTAAAATTGGAAGAGTTGGTTTATAAAGAAAGGCATAGTTATGAGGAAGCATACCGTATTCTTATCATTAATTATCAGTTTCAAATCAATATTGCCGATTTTCAAAAACTGGTCTCAACACTAAAACGTACACCTCCAATCAGAGGTGAAGAGCAAGCTTCTGTGGCGGTTTCCGTTGATGATGCGGACCCTGAGTTCGTATTTACGCACTCCCAGTTTCAATCCAAAATGGAAAAACTTTACCACCTCATGGGGATCATGGTTCAAGATATTGAGAAAGAAGAGGAACGATTTATCTTAAAAATGCGCTTTGAAAGTGGATATTCCATCACTCAAATTGCTTTGCTTCTGGGAAAAAACCGATCTCATATTAATTTTCTTCTCAATGCGCTCTTAAAACGCTTCCGGACAGAAATCCTCTCTAGTGGGATTACGCTGGAAGACGCAAAAGAAGTCCTGCTGGCTTCATGAGTACTTCCTCAATCAAAGAACAACTTTTTAAATTTTCTTAGCCATTTTCTGATATTTTTTCTATGCGTTTAAGTCTGGTTTATTCCACATCAATTGTGGGAATAGCTTGACATCCTTCCAAATATGTTCCAATTATACGGCAGAATTTCCGAGTTTATCAATGACGAAGATGCTAGGACAGAATTACGTAAGATTGTTTATAATTGGTGGTGTGATCATGAGTCCTGAGTCTCCTCTTCAAAGAGCTTCGGAGGTTAATAATTGATAGTTTTAATTTTTTCACGCGAAACTTATGAGGAGTCATGCAAGAAAAGACGCAAGAAGCAAAACCTGAGAAAGTAGATAAGCTGAACGATGCTTTAAAGGAAAAAGAAGTTGAGGGATCAAAATATATTAAAAACAACGTTCTGTGGTCCATGGGGATTGGTTTAATTCCTTTTCCAATCATTGATGTTTTGGGAACCACTGCGATTCAATTGAGAATGCTCAGCCAGCTTTCAAAGCTGTATGATCTTGAATTTAAGAAGAATTGGGGAAAATCCACGATCGGTTCCTTGTTAGGGGGATTGGGTGTTGATGGTTTGTCCCGCTTGGGATTGAGTTTAACGAAGGCCATTCCTGGAATTGGACTATTGACAGGGATTGTGGTGACACCTATTTCCGCCGGTGCATCGACGTATGCGGTCGGGAAGATTTTCTTGCAGCACTTTGCGTCAGGTGGAACTTTCTTGAATTTCAATCCTGAAAAAGTCCGAGAGCATTTTGCGGCCTTGTATGAAGAAGGAAAAGTTGTTGCTGCTGAGATGAAACCCTCTGCAGCAAAAAAAGCGTAGAGTAAAACTGACACGGTGATTTGATCACTTGTTTTCTCTTACTTGTGAAATAAAAGAGTTCCTGTTCAGAGCCTTTTATTTCACGTAGATTCATAGGCTCGGCTAGAGTCGTTCTGTTATGTTCTCCACATTACCAACTCCCCCATGTATATTTTACGTCGAACTATCTTAATAATCAGCCTCGCTCTTGTGTCACTCTTCATTGTACTGAGCCGTTCCTCCATCGTAAAGGCGGCAGATACGGAATCCTCCAAGGTTCAAAGACTTACCGTGGAGGAAACTCTGGACCGATTACCAGCTATTGTACAAGAACGAATTGCCTGTTTTAGAAAATACTATTCTAAAGAAGATAGAGGTGAGATTTGCAGGTATAATTATCTGCGTGACATTGTCTTTCTTGCGGATAGAGGTAAAGGCCGTCCTCAGATAGGCGCTTTTATCGTGTGTATTCGCTATTGTCCTATAAATGTCGCGATTTGCAGGGGTCGTCTCAGCAGCGGCATAACCGTGGAGGGCAATACTTGTGATAAGAGTGAAATCGAATGTTTAGAGGCGTGCTTCATATCGCACTACTGGTAATCTTGAAATTAGTTTGCCTTTATTTGACTTCCTCATTCGTCTCGGGAACAGATGGTGATGTCTCCAGGGTACTTGGATTTGAGTCGGTTTCTTCCTGGGTACTTGGATTTGAGTCGGTTTCTTCCTGAGTTGCCTGAGTTTCTGCTCCACGGTTGGGTCCTTTGTTCCATGATTCCGCACTTAAGATGACAGGCAGATTTTTAGATGAATTCCCCATAATAACAACTTTTGAGTTATTTGATTTTGCAAGCTGTTCTGTGACTTCAATCCCTTTAAGCATGAGAATCCTATCGGTCAAACTCTGGGATATGATGCGGTTGTAGGCTGCATAACCCCCTGCTTCAATTTTTTTCCTTTCTGCTTCTTTTTGTTCGCTTTTTATGCGGAATTCGTACTCTAAAAAAGCCTGTTCATGCCGTAGCTTTTGCTCAATCGCAGCATTAATTACTGTCGGCAGCTTAATATTACGAACAACAATATCATTAAACTGAACGGGAAGTCGTCCTGCTTCTTCAATGGCATGAATCAACACTTCACGCTGATATTGATCACGAACTGTTGTGTACAATTCTTCCTGGCGATAACGTCCGATAGTTTTACGAACGGCAGAGATCGTAATTGGAAGGATGATTTTATTTAAATAATCCGTTCCAATCAGTTGATGCAAACGAGGAAGGTCTTCAACTATCGGTCGATATCGAACAGAGACAGAGACTTCAACAACCAGTCCATTTTGACTGATCACATCGACTTGTTGCGTCACTTCTTGAATTTTAACATCATAGATGACCATATAGTTGATCGGCAAAATGAAATGTATGCCTTCACCATAAACCTTATCCATAACCGTTCCCCCCTGAAACCTTCTGAAGAGAACCGCAGCTTCACCAGCTTTTACACTAATAATAATGTTATCAATAAAAAAAACTAACAAAAAGAAGGTGATGCTCAACACAACGAACAATATAATATGGAAACGATCGTTACTTTGAGGTACATTAGTTTGATTTTCCATCATTGATTTTCAAAAATATTGTTATTTTATTCCTCCGATGTTCAATACAGAATTTCAGAAGGGAACACGATCATAAATTTTATTAGTTATGGTTTCAATGTCTCAGAATTGCTATTTGTTTTGATACGAATCATTTGGGGGCCTCAGATTCGGGAGCTTCCTTAACTTTAGTACCAAACAACATAACAACAAAAAAGACGATAAAAGGCGTGAGAACCAGAGAAATAATTAAAACCCCCCAATAACCTATCCGAGAGTTACGACCAAGATGCGCAACTAAAATACAAAGTAATATATAAAACAAAGCAAAAAAAGTAACGATGCTGACTATCATAATATTCCGTACTATTGCTAAAAGTTTAAATTTTATCAGTTCAGAGGGCTAACGTTCTATTTCTCCGCTTTTGGGGGAGGAAGAACCACTGGCACAAAGTTGCCATATTCCATCTTCAGGACTCTATCTGCAACATGAAAATAACGGTCATCATGAGTCGCGGCAATAACGGTTTTCCCTTGTTTCTTCAATTCGGGCAACAGATGCTCGTAAAAATATTGTCGAAATTGAGGGTCCTGGTCCGCAGCCCATTCATCCAGAACATAAATAGATTTATCTTCTAGAAGCGCACATACCAACGCCAAACGTTTTCTTTGTCCTGTTGAGAGATCCGTATGGGAAAACCGGTCATCAAGGTAGAGCGTTTTTTCATCGATTTGCATTTGATGGAGTAGTTGATGAACCCGCTCTTCATCAATGTCCTTTAGCCCATATAAGCGATCAAATAAATGGAAATCCGTAAAAATAATGGAAAACAGTTGTCGGAAATTCTCATAGTGTTCCGGTTGAATCAGCTGATCATCAAGTTTTATCTCTCCACTATTGGGGAAGTACAATCCACACAATAATTTTAACAGCGTCGATTTACCACTGCCATTTCCCCCAATCAGAAAGAGAATTTCGTTGGACTTGACGCTCAGATTGAGCGGGCCCAGTTGAAAGCCTGAAATCCCCCTGCTATCCTCATAGCCAAATTGAAGCTCATGGAAATGAATTTCTTTAAATTTCTCATATTGTCGCACGGCGTAGGGGGATTGCGTTTCCTCAATTTTCACACCATCCAACTTACTTTCAAAATTATACAGATTTTCCAGAGCCACCGTTGCGTCGTAGATTTCCGGCATTGTACTCAGAATCTGGTTAAAGGGACCAATGATAAAAAGCACAACAGCAACCACTGGTACGATTTTTCCGTCAAATGTTGGAAAGATCTGAGGAACCACAAACAAAATCACGGCCACCAAGATATAAACAAAAGATTGTGATACAATAAAATTATTTGCAAATTTAACAAGGAATTTAACACGCAATTTCATGGTATCATCAGCAGTAGGAGCCAGATACTGTTCATACAAATCATTATTTTTAACACGGTTGATTTTAATTTCTTTAAAACCGTCCAAAACATGATTAATTAATTGAAAAAAATCAATCTCTTTTTTTGTGGATTCATGAATGATATTTTTAATTTGTGCTGAATTCGGAAAATACACAAGGGAACATAACGCAAATACGAGCGCAATAATGACAAAGGCAGGATAAAAAAGCACAGAAACATACAAAATGGAGCAGGTAACCATGACCCCCGCCTGAAAACTGTTCACTGATGCGGCAAATCCCATGGAAATATGTTGAGTGTCACCTGTTAACCTTCTGTAAACACTGGCGGTTCCTATGTTTTCAATCAATAACAGGTCAGAATTTCGAATTTTATCTAAAATACGCAAACGAATTTTTTTGATGACCAACTCCGCTAGCTCCGCGGCTTTGGCTAACGCGTATTGTTTCGAAACAATAAAGGAAATCACCATCAGTAAATAAAGAGATAAATTCTTATAGTTATTTACTCCCGAAGCGGTAGAGTTGATGACACTCAGTAATGCCGCATTCACAATACCTGAAAATGCTCCCATCATTAAAATATTATTTCTAATTTTCGGGGACTCGTTACTGATGAGTTTAAGTAGAAGCATAGGAGATAATGACTCAAAATATTAAATAAAACGTATCTAAATTTAGCATTAGTTCCAGTTTTTGTGAGGGGGACCCTGCTAAGGGACATGACTCCATTTTTCTGAGGGGAGGAGGAACCATTATATCTGCCAGAGAAAGCGCATTTTGCGCTAAATTAATGAATAAGTCTAGACGTTTTTAATAAGAAAAATGGCGAATCTGCGACTAGGATCAGACTTTTGCCTCATCTTTAAGGAATGTGTACGAAGGAGGAACCACGCCTACAAGGTTTGCTCCTTGCGTGATATTGTCTGGATAATTTTAAGAAGGAATATATTCTGCTGCCTTGAACAACCCGTCGCTGACGAGTCACTTGACAATTCCTCAATCCAAAGAAGTCCTTCCATGTCTCACAAAGCCAAAGTAACCCTTCAAACGCTTGGGTGTCGTTTAAATCAATCAGAAACCGAAGTTATCACTCAAAGTTTGCAAGCCCAGGGGTATGAAATCGTTTCAGAAGGGGAACCTGCCGATATTTATGTGATCAATACCTGTACTGTTACCGGACGAAGTGACTCCAAAAATCGGCAGTTGATTCGCTCCATTCATCGGAAATATCCTGAAGCGGACATTGCGGTGATCGGTTGTTACGCGCAAATGGAACCCCAAACCCTGGCAGCGTTGGAGGGGGTCAAACTGGTGATCGGAAGTGAGAAAAAGTTACAACTGGCCCATTACCTGGAAGAAGCCAGGCAATCGCCAACACCGCTGGTGATTCACTCCAAAATAAGCAAAGCTTCTTTTGAAACCCCTCTGTTTGAAAGCGAACCTCAAAACACGAGAACCAATCTTAAGATTCAGGATGGCTGTAACTTCATGTGTACCTTTTGCATCATCCCTTTTGCGCGGGGCCGATCTCGAAGCAGAGCCTTTGAGAATCTGATGGAGGAAGCACGGATGATGGTACGGGCAGGAGTCAAAGAAATCGTTCTAACAGGGGTCAACTTGGGAGATTTTCAGCATCAGGAATATTCCTTCCTGAGTGTTATTGACGCGCTGAATGAGCTTTCCGGTTTAGAACGCATCAGGATCAGTTCTCTTGAACCGACAACCGTTTCCAAAACTATTTTCGAATATATGTCTGATCCTCAGCATAAGCTGGTCGCTTTTTTTCATCTTCCGTTACAGTCAGGATCCAATCACATTCTCCAGTTGATGCGTCGACAGTATTCGGTGTTGGAGTTTGAGGCGGAAATCATGAAAGCCTATGAGCATGTTCCGGATGTTTGCTTGGGTACGGATGTCATGGTTGGCTTCCCTGGAGAAACTGAAGCGCATTTTAATGAAACCCGTGAATGTCTGCAACGTCTTCCGCTGACGTACTTCCATGTTTTTCCTTATTCAGAACGTAAGGGAACCCCAGCGGTTCTTATGGAAGGAAAGGTAAGTTCTGAGGATAAACGCAGGCGAGGGGAAATTCTGAGGAATTTGAGCCACCAGCAACGGAGCCAGTTCTTAAAGCGGTTTATTGGGACGACTCGAAATGTTCTTTTTGAACTCGCTAAAACTCCTCAAAAAGCCGAAGGCTATACGGATAACTACATGAGAGTCATCGTCAACACACCTCTGGCTTCAACACTACGGAATCAAATTCATCCTGTGCGTTTCCTTGAGCAACAGGGCGATTCCCTTCGCGGAGAGATCCCGCATTAAGTGTCTTGCTTCAAAAAAAATGAATTTATTTTCCCCCTTTGAAGGTACGTAATCGATTGCGACGGAGCACGCACCAAAACCAGGGTGGTACTGATGCGTGACACGCTCAGGCATACGCCCTGCTTTCTGGGACCTTAAGCTATTTCAATGGATAGCGCCGTGGCTTCACCACCACCGATACACAAAGAAGCAACCCCCAAACGCTTTCCAAGTTTTCTTAAAGCATAAAGCAAAGTCACAACGATTCTGGTTCCTGAACATCCAATTGGATGTCCTAAGGCCGTTGCCCCTCCGTGCACATCAACCTTAGCATGATCCAGTTTTAAGTCTGTCATTGCCGCCATAGTTACTACCGCAAAAGCCTCATTGATTTCCCATAAATCCACATCAGTGACAGCTTTTCCCGTCTGTTTCATCAGCGCGTTGATGGCAGAGATCGGAGCGGTCGTAAACCATTCCGGCTCGTGAGCGTAAGCAGCTTGTCCTGTAATCCACGCAAGAGGGGTCAACCGGAGTTCACGGACTTTTTCTTCGGAAACCAGAATCAGAGCCGCGGCTCCGTCATTGATGGAGGAGGCGTTAGCCGCAGTAATTGTGCCGTCTTTTTTAAATGCGGGACGTAAAGCGGGAATTTTATCCGCTTTTGCCAATCCAGGTTGCTCATCAACGCCAAATTCGGTTTTGCCTTTTTTTGTTTCAACGGTGACTCCTGCGATTTCTGCCTGAAATGCTCCATTCTCAATCGCGGCTTTTGCCCGTTCAAGACTTTTTAGCGTGAAGGCATCCTGGGCTTCCCTGGTGAACTGGTATTTTTCAGCACACAATTCCCCGCACAGGCCCATGTGTTTGTCTCCATAGGGATCCCATAAACCATCGAAGATCATGGAATCAATAGTACTTTGATGGCCCATACGCATTCCATTCCTGGCACCTGGCAAAAGATAAGGGGCATTACTCATGGATTCCATTCCTCCCGCAATGATAATATCCGCTTCCCCCAGCCTGATCGCGTTGGCGGCCAGCATGATGGCTTTCATTCCTGAACCACAGACCTTATTGACGGTTGTACATTGAACAGCATAAGGCAGACCCGCACCAAGTACCGCTTGTCTTGCGGGCGCTTGACCGACACCGGCAGAAAGAACATTTCCCATGTACGCTTCTTGAATGGCCGTTCCTGATAGCCCTGATTGAACAACTGCCGCTTTAATAGCGACAGAACCCAGTTGAGGGGCGGTCAACGAGGAAAACTGACCTTGAAATGCACCGATAGGAGTTCGTTTTGCGGCAACAATAGCAACTTTTTTCATAGTACCTCCAAAAATGATTATTAATTAAGGACGGATTAATAATAGGACCACTCCCCTAGATCTTCAGCAAGTGCCCCAATTTTTGTTTTTTTGTTTTGAGATAGGATTCATTATTGGAATGAACATCAGTTTCAACAGGAATGCGTTCTACAACTTCAAGCCCATAGCCCTCTAATCCGATAATTTTACGGGGATTATTGGTCATCAGTCTCATTCGACGAACACCAATCATATACAGCATTTGTGCTCCCAGACCATAATCGCGTAAATCCTCTTTAAAACCCAGTTTATGATTGGCTTCAACGGTATCGGCCCCGTGATCCTGCAAATGATAGGCTTTGATCTTATTGATCAACCCAATACCTCGACCCTCTTGAGGTAAGTATAGAATGACCCCTCTGCCTTCCTGTTCCACCATACTCATGGCAACATGAAGTTGTTTTCCGCAATCACAACGACGGGAGCTAAAGACATCTCCAGTCAAACATTCGGAATGTACCCGTACCAAAACAGGTTCATCCTCTTTCCATTCCCCCTTGACCAGTGCTACATAATCACTGTCATCTTGAAGGCTTTGAAAACCAATCACCTTAAACATTCCATATTCCGTAGGAAGTTCCGCTTCTGCCAATTTTTTAACAAGGAGTTCTTTGCGCTTTCTGTATTTGATCAGATCCGCAATAGTGACCATTTTCAGTTGATATTTATCAGCAAATACCCGAAGTTCCGCATAGCGAGCCATGGTCCCATCTTCATTCATGACTTCACAAATGACCGCTCCCGCTCTCAAACCAGCTAAGCGGGATAAGTCAACAGAACCTTCCGTATGCCCTACTCTTTTCAGCACTCCGCCTTCCTGCGCGACCAGAGGAAAGATGTGTCCTGGACGACACAAGTCACTGGCTTTTGCGTGTTCTTCCATGGCAACTTGAACTGTCCGTGCCCGATCCGCAGCAGAAATTCCCGTAGTCACTCCCGTTGCCGCTTCAATGCTGACGGTGAAATTCGTTCCATGTTCGGATTCGTTATGAGAAACCATCAGCGGCAGTCTAAGCTGTTCCGCACGAGAGGCATCCATGGACAGACAGACCAAGCCCCGGGCGTTTTTCACCATAAAGTTAATGATTTCAGCAGTAATTTTTTCTCCGGCACAAACCACATCGCCTTCGTTTTCCCGGTCTTCGTCATCCACCAAGACAATTATTTTGCCCTGACGAATATCTTCAATCGCTTCTTCGATAGTTTCAAAACGGGTTTCTTTTTCTTCATTGCTCATGAGCACCTTTATCAAAATGGGCACAAATCATTATATCGTCACCAAGAGGTGTGATGGCATCAATAGACACTTGAGGGGCCTGATCAACCTGAAAACAACCTAATTCCCCACACCAGGACAAAGATTGAGTTCCTCCAATAATCTTGGGAGCCATAAACAGTACCAGTCGATCCACCCTTTGGGCTTGAATAAAACTGGCGTGAATTTGACTTCCGCCTTCGACTAAAAGGGAAGTGATACTATAACTTTTGAGTTGTGAAAGCAACCACTCAATGGTCGGTCTGGGTGTTGGAGCGGAAATTACCTGGATCTTGGCATCTTGTAAAGCCTTTATCGTTTTAGCCTCCACCTGACATCCCGTAGCAAGGATAACAGGAATCCCGTCTTGCTGAAGACAATGGCTTTCCAGGGGAATTCTGCCGTGGGAGTCAAGGATGATTCGAATAGGGGACCGCCCGCCTTCGATATTTCTTGTGGTTAATCGGGGGTTGTCCGCCAAAACCGTATTGATGCCGACAAGGATGGCCTCATGCTGACTTCGAAGTTCATGCGCCCTAAGACGTGCGGTTTCCCCGGTAATCCACCGGGAATGACCGGTTTGAGTTGCAATCTTTCCGTCTAAAGTTGAGGCGATTTTTAAGGTCACATTTATTTTTGACATCCACGTTCTCTTCTTCTCAAGCCTCCGATCTTGTCTTCCTCAAAAAAACGCAAGATCCAAAAAAAGGACCAAAGAGTCAAGACAATCACGGAACCTCTTGCAACTTCGTTTCTAACAGGATAGGTTTTTTTGTTTCTTCAAAGGAGCAATCGCTCATTCATCATCAATAACAGCTTGAGGAGAATATTCATGGTTTATGAAGGTAAGGCTATCACATGCCAAATCATTGAAAATGGAATCGCGGAGATCTGCTTTGATCTCAAGGGCGAATCAGTCAATAAGTTCAATGAACTTACGATGAGTGAACTGCGTGAGGCCGTCAATCAATTAAAAAATAATAACTCAGTTAAAGGCGTATTGGTCACAAGTGCAAAAAACGTCTTTATTGTTGGTGCCGATATAACCGAATTTTTATCCCACTTTAAAAAAGAAAGTTCCGAATTGTTAAAGTGGCTTAAAGAAGCAAGCCAGGTTTTTACAGATATTGAAGACTTGGGTGTTCCCAGTGTAGCTGCGATTAACGGTTATGCGCTTGGAGGCGGTTTTGAAATTTGTTTAGCGTGTACGTATCGCGTTCTTGCCGCCGGTCAGCGAGTGGGTTTACCTGAAGTCAAACTTGGTATTTTCCCGGGATGGGGAGGAACCGTCCGCTTACCTCGAATTATTGGTGCTGACAATGCTATTGAATGGATTGTCATGGGTGCCGAACAAAAAGCAGAAGCCGCTTTGGCCGCGGGTGCTGTGGATGCGGTCGTTGAATTAGACAAGCTTCGCGCAAGTGCACTCAGTATTCTAAACCAGGCCATCAGTGGAAAACTGAATTGGAAAGCCCGTTATCAAGAAAAAATCGAACCTATCAAACTGAATGAAACCGAAAAAATGATGGTTTTTGAAGGCGCACGGGGTTTCATTGCCGCTCAAGCCGGTCCACACTATCCTGCGCCTTTGACGATTTTAGGCGTCATGCAGGCTGGGGCTTCCTTGTCCCGAGATGAGGCCTTGGCGATTGAAGGCGAAGGCTTTGTTGAAGTTGCGGGAACCGCTGTTGCCGCAAATCTGGTGGCCTTGTTCCTTGGCGATCAACTCCTTAAAAAATATGCTAAAACCGCTCAGAAATCCGCAAAACCGGTTAAAACCGCTGCGGTTCTGGGTGCAGGCATTATGGGAGGTGGCGTTGCTTATCAATCGGCATCCAAAAATATTCCAATTCACATGAAAGATATCATTCCCGCAAGCCTGCAGTTAGGTTTGGATGAAGCCAGTAAGCTCTTGGGGAAATTGGTCAGTCTGAATAAAATAGACGCGCAGCAAATGGGTGATACGCTGAATCGCATTTATCCGACTCTCTCTTATGACACGATGAGAGAGGTGGATATTGTAGTGGAAGCCGTTGTTGAGAATCCGAAAGTGAAAAAAACGGTCTTGGCGGAGATGGAAAACGTGGTGAGAAAGGATACGATTTTGACGTCCAATACTTCAACCATTTCCATAACCTACCTTGCTGAAGATCTAAAACGACCTGAAAACTTTTGTGGAATGCATTTCTTCAATCCTGTGCACCGTATGCCTTTAGTGGAAGTCATTCGAGGCAAGAAAAGCAGTGAGGAAGCCATTGCCACAACCGTTGCTTACGCAGCGGCAATGGGTAAATCTCCCATTGTGGTCAACGACTGTCCGGGATTCCTGGTCAATCGTATCCTGTTCCCTTATTTTGCCGGATTTGCCAACCTGGTTAAAGACGGGGTGGATTTCATAAAAATTGACAAAGTGATGGAAAAACAGTTTGGCTGGCCGATGGGTCCCGCTTATCTTCTTGATGTAGTCGGTATCGATACTGCGCACCATGCTGGTGGCGTTATGGCCGCGGGATTTCCGGATCGAATGAAAGCCGAGGGGAAAACCGCATCGGATGTGATGTTTGAAAACAACCGCTTTGGACAAAAGAACAGCAAAGGCTTTTATGCCTACAGTCTCGATAAAAAAGGGAAACCCAAAAAGGATATCGCCCCTGAAGTACCGGGTTTATTAGCTTCTATCCAAAAAGGCAACAATACTGAGATCTCTGCGGAAGAGATCATCGACCGAATGATGCTTCCGATGATTATTGAAAGTTCTCTTTGCCTGGAAGACAACATCGTCGCCTCTCCCACTGAAGTGGATATGGGCTTGATTTATGGCTTGGGATTTCCTCCTTTTCGAGGGGGTGCCTTAAAATATGCTGACACTGTGGGACTTGCGAAAATTTGTGCGAAAGCAGAAAAATATTTAGCGCTGGGAAAAGTCTACCAACCCACTCAGCAAATGAAAGATTTGGCAAAATCCGGAAAAACTTTTTATTAATAACCAACCAGGAGAAACATTATGAAAGAAGCTGTAATTGTTGATGCTGTACGTTCTCCAATGGGACGCTCCAAGGGAGGAATGTTCCGCAATGTGCGTGCGGAAAATCTCTCAGCTGCTCTGATCGAAGCCCTTTTTGAACGTAATCCCAACATTGATCCTAATGAGGTGGAAGATGTGATTTGGGGCTGTGTTAATCAAACCAAAGAACAAGGATTCAATATCGCCCGTTTCGTTTCTTTGATGACTCGAATTCCTCATACCGCAGGAGCTCAGACGGTTAATCGCCTTTGTGGTTCTTCCATGACAGCGATTCACACTGCCGCCATGTCCATTATGACCAATCAAGGGGATGTCTTTGTTTGTGGCGGTGTGGAACATATGGGGCATGTAGCCATGAGCCATGGCGTTGATCCCAATCCCGCTTCCAGTAAATACGCCGCAAAAGCCGCGGGCATGATGGGCTTAACGGCAGAAATGCTCGCCATCATGCATGAAGTAAAACGTGAAGAGCAGGATCGATTCGCTTTACGTTCCCATCTACGTGCTCATCAAGCAACGCTTGAGGGACGATTTAAAAACGAAATCGTGTCCATTGAAGGCCATGATGAAAATGGGGTATTGCAGTTATGTGAAATTGATGAAGTCATTCGCACTGACGCCAGTATTGAATCCATGGCCTCACTGAAACCAGCTTTTGCCGCGACAGGAACGGTCACTGCAGGGAATTCCTCTGCAATTTCCGATGGTGCGTCCGCGGTAATCGTCATGTCTGCCGATCGGGCAAAATCGCTTGGATTAAAGCCTATGGCTAAAATTCGAGCTATGGCGGTTGCGGGCCTAGACCCTTCCCTCATGGGATATGGCCCCGTACCTGCGGTTAAAAAAGTTCTTAAGCGTGGGGGCTTGGACCTTAAAGACATTGATTTGGTTGAACTCAATGAAGCTTTTGCCGCTCAGTCCATTCCTGTGCTTCGGGATCTTAAATTAATGGATGTTATCGATCAAAAGGTCAATTTGAACGGTGGCGCCATTGCCTTGGGGCACCCTTTAGGTTGTTCCGGAGCCCGAATTGTTGGCACGCTGCTTCACCTGATGCAAGCAAATGACGCCAACTTAGGTCTGGCGACGATGTGTATTGGTTTGGGACAGGGTATTGCCACTGTCTTTGAACGAGTTTAAGCCTTTTGAATTGAGGAGAACCCCCTCAGCAGGGGTTCTCCTTTTTAATGTTTTTTGAAACGGTCAAAAAAAGAGTTTACTTTATCTTTTTGGTAGTTTCTCCATGGACTTGAAAAGTAAAGTAATCCCATTTTTAAGACGGGTTGATGAAGCCAAAGGATCCCACCGAATAACCGGGTTTTAGCCAACAATTCCTGCCTAAATTCTTCAAAGGTATGGCGCTGATATTGTAAAATTCGTTGACTTTCTTCAGTGTCCATCCAGTCCGTGTAGAATTCTTTATTGCCGAACGCTTCCTTGGGAAAAGAACGGATATGCAACGTTTCCAAGACCGCGCCAAAAAGATCTTTTTGACGAATCTGACATTTTTTCCCGCCTCCGATCAATAAGATTTTTCCGTAAGCCTCTTCCGCTTTTACGGCATTGACCAGGGCCAAGGCCACATCTTCAGCATGAACGAATTCCATCCGATTTTCAGGAGAAACTTCAAACATATCTCTCACGATATCCAGGTCATTCTTTTTGGTTCCTACGTCTAAGGCCGCGCCAATACGAAAAATACACCATTTCACCTTGGATTCCTGAATGATTCGCTCACATTCAATCTTGTGGGCCGTATAATTGTCAGTAGCCATAGGTTCTTCACTGATGTGACGTGGTGGGGGTAAATGTTGTCTGTGACCGAATATAGAAACAGACGAAGTAAAGATGAGGGCCGGATTTTTAGGAGAAGCCTGGATGGCCTCCAAAATATTTTGGGTTCCGCCAACATTGACCGCTTTTGCTTTTTCAGGAATTTTATCTGTTGCCGGCGGAAGCATTCCCGCGTTGTGAATGACGGCATCCATCTGTTCCACAGCCTTTTTGACTTGCTCCCGATTACAAATGTCACCCCATATAATCTCTGTTTGTTTTTCAAAAGCTTTCGCCGCTTTTTCATTAGCCGGAGTCGCAATGTCAAAACACCTGACCGTATAACCTTGCTTTAATAATTCCTTCGTTGTGAGACGTCCAAGATTCCCAAACGCACCTGTAAGTAAAACTCGCATAATCCTTCCTTTGTTTTATGGTTTATTTTGCTGAGTGAGGCAAACGTTCTGATAGTCTTTCACAATTTGCCGCATCGAACGTAAGCCCATCTCTTTAATATCCTGGACTTTGAACATTTGATTCATGGTTTTAGTTTTAATTATTCAATAATATCAGTGGTTTTATTTTATGAATGAATTAATGCAAGGTTATTATTTCCCGTTTTTCAGGCCAAACCTATCATT
>JBBCAX010000136.1:0-1463 GCA_051382335.1 Deltaproteobacteria bacterium TL4 | reverse complement strand
TTTACGAGAACTGAAGTTAAAATCAAAACTACCAAAAAAGTCTTCCTGTTGACTGAGTCCACTTTTGCGAAACATACAGCACACCTATTGTTGAAAAAGAGAGTATCAATGAACAATTCATACTCAGAATATACTGAATATATTTCTCGCAGTCAAGATAGTATTTCGCAAAATTAACAATTATTTCAGATAGTTAATTGTCGTACTTTTCGGAGTAGACTCATTAATGCAAGGTTATTATTTCCCGTTTTTCAGGCCAAACCTATCATTAATTCTAATACGACTTTATAAGTCTCTGATTTTATTCAGGAGTAATATTGAGCAAATTGTTCAAAGTCGAGGAAATATCATACGCGTATTATAATGGAAGAAAATCGTATAGTTCTATCAAACAGTCAAACTATAGATGCTCATTTAAATAAATTCAGAAAACTCATCATGTTGCGAGATCCGTTTAAACAACACTGTTTCAGGAGTGCCAAAGCTTGCTTTGGCCAGAAAGGCGAAAGCCTTTCTTTGAATTTGGCCAAAGCAAGCTTTGGCACTCCACAGTCTGGGTTAGACTCAAATGAATTTATTTAAATGAACGTCTATAGGAGTCACAAAGTTCAACGTATAGCCTCCAAAACGTGGAGTTTTTCTGCCAGAAGCCTACACGTCACATGGGGAAAAACCAATAATTGACGCAAATCTCAGTCAAATTTATGAATATTAGTCTTGTAACGGTTCCTATATAGGGTAATAAACTGGGCGAGTCTCTAGTAGAGTTTGTTGTTTACTGGAGGCTTAAAAAGACTCTTGTTTTGATGGGTGCTCTTTTTGTGGGTGGTGTGCTGGTGTTCAAATCGTGTGGTGGGCGGTGGCCAAGCGGACCCGCTCTCTTTGTCCATGGAATCGTCTGTATCCATCAATTCATAATGTTGCCCCGGAAAGTAAGTTCATATTGCTCCTTATTTGTGACATGTTCGAGTGCAAGGGGAGTAAATGTAATTTAAACTGTAATTAGAGGAAACCTATGATGGTAAATTTGATAAAAGGAAAGACCCTGTGGTTGGTATTCATGGCAGCGATTGTGCTGTCCTTGGGAAGTTGCGGGGATCTTGTGTCTGAAGATGATGATAGCAGTGATACGAAGACCTCGACTGTTGGAGATCCCTCCTCCGCTGTTGTGAAAAAAGCTTTTGGAGCCGGTGATACGACCTGTCCTAATGGTGGGATTCAAGTCGATACAGGAATTGACGAAAACAAGAATGGTCTCCTTGATGCCAATGAAGTGGACACTAGTGAAAAAGTGTGTAATGGTGCCGCTGGAGTAGCTGGTGCGGCTGGTGCGGCTGGTCAATGTCAGTAACTTAAGAATTTGACAATAATAACAATTAGATTCGTCATTTTTTTTCTAATGAGGTATGTTGGCATTTTAATTTTAATGAGAGAGTAGACATTATGAAAAAAAGGTGATGAGA
>JBBCAX010000135.1:0-46582 GCA_051382335.1 Deltaproteobacteria bacterium TL4 | reverse complement strand
TGGTAAAGAAGTGCTTCGTAGTCTGGTTGAAGAAGGACATGAAGTATTGGCTTTGGTACGTTCCGGAAAAAGCGCGACCCTCGTGGAAGCCCTTGGAGCGTTTCCTGTTATTGGTGATTTAATGATCCCGGGTTCCTGGCAAAAAGAGGCGGCAAAAGCGGATTGGGTGATTCATCTGGCACAGCCCCTGACTTATGGACAAGGGCGAGTTACCCGTAAAAGAGCGGAGAATTACAGAGATCAACGCATCATTATGGACAAAAATCTCCTTGCACCCCTGGATCCGACACACACTCGAAGAGTTATCTATGTAGGAGGTACCAGTTACTATGGAGATCTTGGCACCCAAATCTGTCAGGAAGAGGTTTCTCCCAATCCTCATGGCTGGGGACCTTATTTAGCACCGGCGATTGAACTTTTGGAAAAGAAATATATTGCGGGAGGTCTCCCCATTGTGACTGCCTTTCCAGGATGGGTTTATGGGAATGGTTCCTGGTTTCGTGGTTATATGCTCAAGCCCTTACTTCGAGGAAAAACCTTTGTGAGACTTAGGGGGCCTAACCGTTGGGCTTCGCCGATACACCTCCAGGATTGTGCTCGTGCGATTACTTTCCTTTGTGACCATGGTGAAATCGGTTCCCGCTATTTTCTGGTTGATGATTGTCCTTTAGAGATGGATCGGTTGGTAGAAATTACGGCCCAAGCCCTGGGGGTTTCTTTCAAAATCAGTAAAATTCCTGTGTTTATGGCAACCTTGTATTTGGGCAGCGTTATTACAGATTCCATTCAGGTTGATACCGTTCTTTCCAATCAACGTCTCAAAGTCCTTGGCTTTCAATTCAAATATCCCAATGCTGTCGCAGGGATCGCTGAAGTTGTGACGAAGGCTTCCTTTTAATGCGCTTTTACATTTCCAAAAAACTTGTAAACCCGTTTGGTGTCTGTTATATTTTCCAGCTCTTAAAGATCCCCCTCAACCATCGTTTTTATGAATATAAGGCCTAATTTGTAAGAAAAGGAGTACCCTGGAATGAAAGAGGTATCCAATAAAATCCAGTTTCCCGAATTGGAGAAAGAAGTCTTGAGTTTTTGGAAAGAGCACCAAACCTTTCAAAAATCCATTGATCAACGTCCGCGATCCAAACAATTTGTTTTTTATGACGGGCCGCCCTTCGCGACGGGACTCCCGCATTATGGGCATTTATTGGCGGGAACCATCAAGGATGTCATTCCCCGATACAAAACGATGAGAGGGTTCAGGGTGGAACGCCGATTTGGTTGGGATTGTCATGGTTTACCTGTTGAATATGAGGTCGAACAGAAATTGGAACTTCAAGGACGTCCTGATATTGAAGCCTTTGGAATCCCTCAATATAATGAAGAATGCAGAAGCATTGTCTTACGTTATACCAGTGAATGGCGTAACACCGTGGAGCGCATGGGACGCTGGGTCGATTTTGATAATGATTACAAAACCATGGATCGCTCCTTTATGGAATCGGTTTGGTGGGTTTTTGCGCAATTATGGAAAAAAGGCTGGATTTACGAAGGCTTTAAAGTCCTGCCTTACTCTTGGAGAGTTTCGACGCCTGTCTCCAACTTTGAAGCAAATCTCAATTATAAAGACATCCAGGATCCTTCCGTCACGCTTAAGTTTAAAGCAAAAGATGAGGAAAATGCTTATTTTTTGGCCTGGACCACCACCCCCTGGACTTTGCCTTCTAACCTCGCCTTGTGTACCGGACCCGACGTCGCTTATGTAAAAATTCGGGATAAACAGGAAGGAACCTTATATTATTTGGGGAAAAGTCGTGTTGGTGATTATTTTGAAGAAGGGAACTATGAGCTTTTAGCAGAATTCAAGGGAATGGCCTTGCGAGGCCGGACTTATGTTCCCTTGTTTGATTTTGCGCAAGGCAGAGTTGATCTCACCAAGGCTTTCAAAATTCTTGTGGACGAGTATGTCAGTGATGAAAGCGGGACAGGGATTGTTCACCAGGCACCTGCTTTTGGAGAAGACGATTTAAGGATTTGTCAAAAAGCGGAGATTCCTGTGTTTGACCCCGTTGATTCAGAGGGGCGGTTTAAAGAGTATATGGGGTTTATTGCTGGTGAAAATATTAAAGACGCGGACAAACTGATCATTAGACGACTCAAAGAAGAAGGCCAATTATTCAAACAGGAAACGATTCAACACAGCTACCCTTTTTGCTGGAGAACCGATACGCCTTTAATTTATAAAGCCATTTCCACATGGTTTGTGAATGTGGAAGCGATTAAAGACGAAATGGTTGCTAACAATCAACAAATTCATTGGGTTCCTCAACACATCCGCGATGGACGCTTTGGAAAATGGTTGGAAAATGCCAGAGATTGGGCCATCAGTCGCAATCGTTTTTGGGGAACGCCTCTGCCTATTTGGAAAAGTGAGGAGGGAGAGATCCTTTGTTTTGGAAGCGTCTCCGACCTGGAAGAAGCCGTTGGACAAAAACTGGAGGACCTTCATAAACACTTTGTGGATGATTTGGTCATTGAACGGAAGGGAAAGATCTACAGGCGCGTCCCTGAAGTGTTGGATTGCTGGTTTGAGTCAGGTTCCATGCCTTATGCCCAACAACATTATCCCTTCAGTGACAAGGAAGCCTTTGAATCAAACTTTCCTGCGGATTTTATCTGTGAGGGCTTGGATCAGACACGGGGATGGTTTTATACGCTGATAGTCATCAGTACCGCTTTGTTTAACAAACCCGCCTTTCATAATGTCATCGTCAACGGACTGGTCTTGGCTGAAGACGGGAAAAAGATGAGCAAACGCTTAAAGAACTATCCTGATCCCAATGAAATGTTGGATCAGTATGGCGCTGATGCGATTCGCTTATACATGCTAAATTCTGTTGCGGTTCGTGCGGATGACTTGAAATTTTCAGAGCGGGGTTTGATTGAAACCACACGGTCCCTGCTGTTGCCTCTTTGGAACGCCTTGTCCTTTCTCAATACCTATGCCCTTTTAGATCACTGGGAACCGACAGCCACAAATCTTGAGATTACGCTAAACAACCCCCTGGATCGGTGGATCTTATCCAGACTGCACGGATTGATTCAGGAAGTCCGAACACACATGGATGTCTATGAGTTGAATAAGTCGGTATCCCCCTTTGTTGGATTTATTGAGTTACTCACAAATTGGTATATTCGAAGAAGTCGGAGAAGGTTTTGGAAATCGGAGCAGGGAAGTGATAAAAACGAAGCTTATGCGACCTTATATCAGGTTCTGATGGGGTTGTCCCAAGTGATCGCGCCCTTTATTCCCTTCATTGCTGAAGCGATCTATCAACGCTTGCGCCCGGAGGATGCTCCTGAAAGTGTTCATTTGGCTTCATTTCCTGAGTATGAAGAAAAATTCCGTGATTTTCAGTTAGAAAAAGAAATGGATTTAATTCTTTCCGCTGTCAATATGGGGCGGGCGTTGAGAAACAAACACCAATTAAAAATACGGCAACCGTTACCTCGTGTTTATTTAATCACCAAGGATAGCAGTGTTCAAAATATTCTCTTAGAACTTGCTGGTTTGATTACCGACGAATTGAATATTAAAGAGGTCCAAATCACAGGAAATGAAGAAGAACTCGTCCTCCTGAGCGCAAAACCAAATTTCAAGGTACTGGGACCCCGACTTGGTGGAAAGATGAGACAGGTGGCACAACAAGTGACTCAATTTGATTTGAAAACCATTCGGCGCATACAGCAAGGAGAAACGATTGAGCTTCAAATAGATGGGGAAATCCTGACCCTGACTTTAGCTGATGTTTTGATTCAACGGCAACAAAAAGAAGGCCTGTTGGTTGAGACCGATAATCATCTGACTGTCGCGTTAGACACCACTTTGACGGAAGACTTGATCCAGGAAGGCTTTGCGAGAGAATTTGTCAACAAAGTGCAGAATATGAGAAAAACTCAACAATTAGAGGTTGATGATCGTATAAATATTCGCTACAAAACGTCAAAGCCATTACATCTTGCATTGACACTATTCAGTGAATTTGTTAGAGTCGAGACGCTTACCGCCAGTTTGGACGCTCACGTTGAGCTTGCGGATGGAACCGAATGGGATGTGAATGGAGAAACCTGTACCATCCTTGTTGAAAAAGTCTAACCCGTTTGGAGGGCTTGTATAATGACGTATGAACCTCACGTCAAACAACAAATCCGATACCAGGTTGAAACCAGTCTGGATGAAGTCTACCGCCTGCAGAACGACGCACTGCAGGTAGCGTCCGACTATATCCGGCAGATGGTTGTATGGCAATACCAGCGCTTTAACCGACTGGATGCAAAACGGTCCCACCACAGGCATCAGCGTAAAGAGATCTTGACGCACTGGAAGGGGGTGGCGGATCGAACCTTTGATGGTTTGACCAAACATGCTCCTTTTTCCAAATCACTCGCTTCCCTGAAGCCTGCCTTGGATCTTCCCTTCAAAGGCATTGATTTCATTGAACATCAAATTGATGTAAAGGTTTATGGAAGAGTTGATAATTACTTAAACTGGAACAGTCAGTTGGTGGATAAGTTAATCAATGAGGCGTTCAGGAGGATGGAGCTGCAACAAAAGCAGTGGCGCGGAAAAATAAAGGACGAGCTCGCAACAAGGTTTCCGATTTCTGAAGAAGAACATCTTGCCTTGGCCAGAGATATCACCAACCTGATCAAACGCATCGAAGTTGATCACCAGGATTATCACTACCCGGACGCATAGCGGAAACTAACCTTACGTCCTGCGGTTCAGACAATCACTTTCAATTCCGGCTTTAGAGTTAACACCTCACACCTGATTTAGCGACAGCGGCTAATTTGAAATCTGAACCGTTTTTTCTGTTTGGGGAAGAGGCAAGTTTTGAGTTATTATTTTTTTCAGGTCCTCACTAAAAGGAAATTTTATAATGGTGGAGCATCCCTTCTGAGTTGCGATTTTTTCCAATTCCAGATGATGAGGATAGGTGAAACCAATAACAGGCAGATTTTGTTTGTCAGGTTCCGTTCGTAACAAGCGGATCATTTCCAAGCCATCCATAACCGTTGTCATCAAATTGACCAACACCAAATCAGGGCTATAGAGCATTGCGGCGGCTAAACCTTCCCATCCATTCAACGCAATTTCAACATTGATGAATCCGGCTAATTTTTGTTGGACTTGAATCACACGTTTCATATCATGATCAACGTAAAGCAACTTTGCCATTCAGTTCCTGTCGTTATTAAAAGGTTAGAGGACGTTTATCGTCAATTTTCATTAATATTCTTCACTCAACTTGATATTTCCCTTCAATCATGATCGAACCTTGAAAGGGATGAGCGTTTGCTTCTAGACATAAACGGGTGAATATCTCACTTTTTCCGGTCACAACGCCCCCGTCACTTCTGCGAAGATAGGATGTTTTTCTGTGGTCAGAAAAAGCGGTTTTGTTGCCATTGGCAGTGTCCTTCACTTATAACAAACTATCATTATTATTTCCAATAAAATAAAACTTAAAATGTCACTATCTCCTAAATCAAAAGCCGTCATCTTGTTAAATTTTGGTGGTCCCCGCTCGTTGAACGAAGTTTCCTCTTTTTTGTTTGAAATTCTTCGAGACCCGCATGTGATTCAACTTCCTTTTCCTCAGGCCTTCCAGAATCTGCTTGCCCGCAAGCTTGCGACGAAGCGAGCGCCAGAAGTTCAAAAACAATATGCAGCGATTGGAGGCAAATCCCCGATTGTTGAGTCAACAGAGTTGCAGCGTTTACAACTGGAGAAGACACTGCGTCGAAAGGGTGTCAACTTGCCCCTCTATGTCATACACCGCTACCTCAGAGGACAGGCGGAACAAGTGGCACAACTCCTGTTGAAAGAGGGACATGACGCCCTGTATCTTATTCCGCTGTATCCCCATTTTTCCTGGACAACCACAGGTTCTTCCGTGGAGCAAATAGTCTCAACCCTTCAAAGCCTGAGCTATGAAGGTTCTATTCACGCGTTACGTTCTTATCCCAATCATCCGCTTTATATCTCAGCCTTGAGTGATCAAATCAACCGGTCGCTTCAGACACACAAACTACGACCGGAGGAAACACTGATTTTGTGTTCGGCCCATGGTGTTCCAAAGAGCTATATCCAACAGGGGGATCCTTACCTTACAGAATTGCTGCTGACTACCGAAGAGCTCCGCCAACAGTTTCCGCAATGGAAAATAAAACTTTCTTTTCAAAGTAAGGTTGGCCCTGCGGAATGGTTGAAGCCCTATACGAATGAACTCATTTCGGAACTTCCTGAACAGGGAATTCGTTCGCTCCTGTTTGTTGGGTTGAGTTTCGTCAATGATCATTTGGAAACACAATATGAAATTGATACTACCTACTTTGAACTTTCGCGGAGTGTCGGCTTGCAGCCCTATCGCGTTTCCGCAATAGAGTCTCACGAATATTATATTGAATTGCTGGCACAAAAAACGATTGCCTGGAGTCAAGGAGCGCAAGGTTGGGAGCTAGAGCACCTTTTACCGCCAAGTCAAACATTTAAAAGATACCATCGATGGATTCTGCTATTGGGGATCCTTTGTGTGGTGATTTCGCTCTTTTTTGCGTTGGTTTGAACAGGTTGTCCATAACTTGCTAGTAATGTTTTGAAAATGTCTTTTCTACTTGGGATAAAATTTGCTATAGCTTTTGGTAGACGCATAAAGAGTATCCTCTCTATATTTCCTGGTAGTAGCAAGGGCGTCTCGCCCTTGTTGGAGAGCGGGACGCTCTCCCTACCATTTGGGACGAAAATTTTTGGAAGTTTACCAGTAAATTTGAAGAGGATACCATAAAGAGGTGTTTTGACAGGTGGTGTTTCGCTAACACTTCCGAGTTCCAATCTTATTATTGTACAATTATCTAAAGGAATCATGGGCAACATCCTGCTAGAATCCGGGACCAATGAGCTGGAAATTGTTGAGTTCTACATTCATGGTGTGAGATACGGTGTTAACGTAACCAAGGTTGAGGAAGTGAGGACCCTTCCGAAGTACCGTAAAATCCCGCAAACCTCCCCGATTATTTTAGGGTTTTTTAATCTTCGCGGAAAAGTAATGCCCATCATTGATTTGCCTAAAGTCATGGAAGCGCCTCCGATGGATCAGTCTAAAGGGCAAGTGATTGTCATGCATTTTAACAGACGCGTTGTTGGTTTTCTTGTGGAAAAAGTTGTCAAGATCATCCGCTTGTCCTGGAGCAATATCATTCCCCCACCTTGCACCTTTAATAATCAGCAAGTTATAGGCGTCATTATGGAGCCTGGACGAGAGAAAGATTTGATTCAACTGATTGATTTTGAAAAAATCATGGAAGAAATCACGCCCTCATTTGAACATGCGGATCAAATTGTTGAACTGGCGCCTAATACGGAAGTGAAACGGGCTGAGAAATGGCTATGGTTTGCTGAAGATTCAAAAATTATTCAAAAAGTGGTCTCTGCCGGTCTGGAATCCGCAGGCTTCTTAAAACAACGTTGGTTTAATAACGGTGCTGAGGCTTGGGACGCGCTAAATCAATTAACGGCGGAGACTCTTTATGATGAAATTAATTTATTGGTCACAGATATTGAAATGCCTCAAATGGATGGACTCCATCTGGTTAAGTTAATAAAAAATCATCCGGTCTATCAAAAACTCCCTGTCGTGATGTTTTCCTCATTGATCAACGAAAGCACGATCCACAAGTGTCAAGAAGTCGGCGCGGATGCTCAAACATCCAAACCAGGTGTCGATGAATTGATTTTAGTGATGGACGACCTGCTTCAAAGAAGCGTGTTAGTATGAACCTCATGGAGGGGGGCTGGCCCCGTCCCGCTCAACGTACAGAATTTAATAACGTCCCGCCCAATCGATTATCTTGTTTTCTGCTACCAACAAAAATTATGCGATCCTGAATGCCATGAATAAAAGAACCCTCTTGGAAGTCGTCAATCTTGGGAAACAGCTCCCTTCGCACTGGATTTGGAAAGCCCTCAATTTTGAAATTCATAGCGGCGACAAACTGGCGATCTCGGGTCCTTCGGGAAGTGGCAAAAGCTTGCTGTTAAGAGCGCTGGCAGGCCTGGATGAAACGCAGGAAGGACAGATTCTTTTTCGTGGAAAACCCCTTGAAAAATGGAATATGCCTCAATATCGATCAAAAGTGATCTATCTCTCCCAACAACCAGGATTACTGGAAGGAAGTGTTGAGTCTAACTTAAAAAGGGTATTTCAATTTAGGCTTCATAAACGTAAATCGTACAATCGGGAACAGATCCTGGAGTATCTCACGCTTTTCGGGAAAACTGAAAACTTTTTAACCCGGGCTCAGCATCAACTCTCAGGAGGAGAAAAACAGATTGTCGCGTTTTTACGAGCGTTCCAGTTAGATCCTCAAATCTTACTTTTTGACGAACCTACCGCCTCCCTGGATGAAAAAGCGGAAAAACACCTGGAACTGTTTGTCACACGCTGGCTCTCTGAAGCTCCTAACCGTGCGTATGTATGGACGAGCCATCAGTCTTCACAACTGAAGCGAATGACTGAACAACGCCTTGAGATAGGTCAATATGGAAATTAATTATCTCGTCATTTCAAACTGGCAACTGGGAGCGTCCGCTCTGTTAATCTTGATCAATATCGCCATTTCGTTCTTGCTGAAGCTCAAACTGGAAAAAACACTATTTTTTGCCTCTGTTCGAATGGTTTCCCAACTCCTTTTGGTGGGGTATGTACTGCACTGGGTCTTTACCCTTGAAAATATCTGGATGATTCTGGGGCTTTGCTTATTCATGGCAGGTATTGCCAGTGTCAGTGCGGTCAACCGTACTCGAAGACGCTTCCGTTCGATTTATTGGCATAGTTTGGTCTGTGTCCTCGCCGGGTCTTTTTTGATTACAGGAATTTCAACACAATTCATCCTTCAAATTGACCCCTGGTTTAGCCCACAATACATCATTCCCATGCTGGGGATGGTATTAGGAAATACCTTAAACGGCATTTCCCTGGCAATGGATCGTTTTATGGAAGATTTAGCGAGTCGCCAAAATCAAATTGAAGCGCTTTTGGCACTCGGAGCCACCAGGAGAGAGGCGGCGCATGATAGCATTAAAGAAGCAGCCCGAACAGGGATGATCCCCCTCATCAATTCCATGGTAGTTATGGGCGTCGTGAGTCTTCCCGGTATGATGACAGGACAAATCTTGGCAGGCGTAAATCCTTTAGATGCGGTTTATTATCAGATTGTGATTGTTTTTATGATTGCTTCGGCCTCGGCACTTGGCGTAGTTGGGGTCGTCTTGCTTTCGTTTAAGGCCTTGTTTAATACCCAACATCAACTTTGCCTGCAAAAATTAACCATCACCCCAAGAGAACGCGGTTAACATTGCGTTCATTAGCTCGAGTTTTGAATCACCCCCTACATAAACGCTGATTCCAAAATCCCCTTCCAGCAATAAACCAAAACCGGTGTCTGTCCTTTTATACTTATTCCCCTTAACCATGGATGATTCGAGGAATCAGCTTGATTTTTACCTAAGATAAACCGCATGTACAATACATTTTAAAATTATAAATTAACGTTTAACCCAGAAAAGTTCATTAAAGATTTGGCTATTGAATGATGAAACTAAATACGGAATTTTATCATCTTCCCTTTCGCTTTGATTCGGCACAACTAAAGCAAGAGTTATCCCAAATTAGCGAGACTCACTGGAGTTCCCATTTTCCCTCAACTGCCGGTGACACCTCCCTCATAATGGTATCCGTTGGGGGACTCCTCAATCATGATTTTGCTCTTTCGGGTCAAACCAAGCCGACAGACCTTCTCGGACATTGTCCTTACTTTTCGCAGGTATTAAGCACCTTCAATAGCCCTGTTTCTCGTTGCCGTATCACCCGACTTAAGGCAGGGAAGGAGAGCCCCGTCCAAATAGATCACAATTACCATTGGTTTCGACGGGTGTCTCTCTATGTTCCGATTGTGACGAATCCCGCAGTCAAATTATTTTGTAATGATAAAAGCATCCACATGGTCTCTGGGGATACCTGGACTTTTGATCAGACCCTGAAGCACTGGATGATAAATGGGTCCGACGAGGACTGTATTCATCTTATTATTGAAATAAAAGGATCATCGGCTTTTGAAAAAATGTGGCTTCAAACCGAACAACCTTACGCCTCTGCGGACTGTCCACATAATCTCCAGGTTCAAGAGTTTCCTTTTGCTCCCAATAATCGGAGTCCCCTTGTTTTTGAGCCTTATTGCTTTGAAGTCTTAACCCCTCAAGAGATCAGGGACTTGACGGCTAATATTCTTTCCGAAGCAGAAAAATCTCAAAGGCCTCAACCTGAGTTTTTAAGCCTGGTTCGGACGATTGAAGACTTTAGAGGTCGGTGGAAAAAAGCGTTTTCCCAATTTGGACATCATCCTTCCGGAGAATTAGCTTACCAAGATCTCATTCTGGACTTTAATGAGCAAATTGTTCCCAAAGTGAAAAAAAGGCTCTCTCCCGAAGGAAAGGGCCGATATGCCATGAAGGTGATCAGTTCAATGTTATCAATGTCTCCACCGGAACCGAAACGGCTTAGCAGGCAGTTACTCACAAAAAAAAGGTTAAAAGCCAAACAAAAAGTTCATTGGGATGCTCATTATCAACTGGTAAATCATGCAGAAAAGCAAGCAGGGTTTCAGCGTTTACAAGAGCAATCTAAATGGATTCCCCTTTTAGAATCATTTCGTTCATCCTCGACCCTGGCTGAAATATGGCCTCGCTATGCTTCAAAATCAGAAATTACCCAAAGCGAATTAACGGAGGTAACCCAAACGTTAATGACCTTGGGACTTCTAACGGAAAATTTTCACGAGCCTCACTTTGATCGGCCACTATTTATTGTATCCCCGCCCAGAGCCGGGAGTACTCTTTTATTTAATACCTTATCTCATTTTCCGAATTTATGGACGATAGGCGAGGAAAGTCACGAACTTATGGAAGGCCTTGCATCCCTTCATCCTTCAGCTCACGATTTTAGTTCAAATCGTCTGAGTGAAGTGGACGCGCCTCTTCATATTTCCAAGGCTCTTCAGAAGCGATTTGTCCAGGAATTACAGGATCGAGATGGTTACGCATATCTGGATCTTCCCATCAAACAACGACCTCACCAGATCCGGTTTTTGGAAAAAACCCCTAAAAACGCGTTGCGTATTCCTTTTCTGAAAACCGTATTTCCGGAGGCCCTCTTTATCTATCTTTATCGGGATCCCAGGGAAAATATCAGCAGCATGGTGGAATGCTGGCGGTCACGACGTTTTATTGCTTATCAAAATTTACCGGGGTGGCCTTATAAGGAATGGAGCTTTCTTTTACCACCAGGATGGTCATCCCTGCAAAACCGTTCACTCGTGGAAATCGCGGCGTATCAATGGAATGCCGCTAATTCTTATATTTTAGAGGATCTCCATGCGCTGCCTAAAGCCTCCTGGCGCCTGATACGTTATGCTGATTTAATTCAAAACCCCAAGGAAACCCTTCGTGAAATTAGTCAGTTTGCACAGTTTCCTTGGGATCAACGGATTGAAAAGGTGGTCTCCCAATCGCTACCTGTTTCCCCAATGACTCTGTCAACACCTTCGCCTGACAAATGGCGGAAGCATGAACGGGAAATATCCATGATTTTAGCTGATGTGGAAGCCATAGAAAATAGAGTGGCCAAGCTTTAAAACATTCCTATCGGTGGGACGTCTTCAGGATCAATAGTCAAAAAGGAACCCTCCATGATTTTCAAATTCTAAAAAATAGTTAATTCAAGAATTAATAAGCTTTTGCCTATCCACCTTCCCATTTGCCAGCAGCGGTAAGGATTCTACCAGCATGATTTGATCGGGAATGGCATTCCTTGACAAAAGATCAAAACATGCGGTTCGGATATCTTTTTCAGTCACCTCACGGCCTTTGGTGGTAACACAATAGACGACAAGATTTTTCCCCCGTTGACTTTCTCCTTTGGAAACCACTACTGCGGAATCTATTCCTGCAAGGGTTTCAAGAGCTTTTTCCACATCAGCAAAAAAAACTAGCAACCCATCCCGGTTAACACTATGATCACATCGCCCCAAAACTTCTATATGCTGTTCCGGCCAAATTCGACCAAAATCCTTAGTACGGAACCAACCTTCCTGAAAATCTTGTCCTAAGTGAATGGGTGTTCCCTTTTCATCGACGTAGCCTTCAAAGCCGGATTGATGCTGACACCAAAGTTCACCAATATCTTTGGACGTGTCTACTTTTTCCATACGCATTTGTACATTTTGCATTGCTTTGCCTGCTGTTTGCGCTCGAATTTCGAAGGGGGTATCCGAGCTGGCTGCCGCGATTGCCCCCATTTCGGTACTACCATACAATTGGACCAAACAGCCGCAAAGGGCTTCATATTGGCTAAAGGTATTTGCTCTAAACCGGTCCCCCGCGGTTACGGTTAGTTTGTAGGCTCGTGGAGCTTTGCGTCCTTTCACTAAAGTTTCGCAAAAAATGGGAGTCATGAAAACAACATTGGGATTAAATTCTTTTTCCCGTTGCAGATAGCGAAGAATATTCGCCCCTTTTTGTAAGTCAATGGACGCGTTAACGGCTACTGCTGGCAAAAAAGCGGCCCCCAAACCATACATGTGAAAAAGTGGCACCGGGATCGCGATTCGATCATCACTGTCAAGCCCCAATCTGCGTACACAATTGAGTACGTTTTCTTGCAACCTGGTGTGGGCATGTACCGCCATTTTAGGTGAACCCGTACTCCCTGAAGTCCGCAGATATAGCTTTGCTCCCGCATGAGCTGGCCCGCTGTTGTCATCATTTTTAAAAACGCGCAAAAAGCGCTCAGGCTTAAAAGTATCCGCATGATCATTAACCTGCTCCGTTCTAATCCGATATTGGCAGAATTTTGGGATCAATGGTTCTTTGGAAGCTTTGGAGAGTAACAGAAAACTGTAGCCGTTCTCCAGCAGGAACAAGAGGACTAACGCGTCAGGTACAGAATTTTCACATTCAAAAACGAGACAATCCTTAGTGCTAATAGTTCTTTCGTTTAAAAAGTTTTGAATTTTGTTAAAGATGCCGGGCATATCCTGATAAGCGCATTGACGCTCACCATCTGTGATCACATTGGACTGTGAATTTTTGTCGTTTAAAAACTGACTGATGAATTTCATTTTGTAACCATTCACAGGATAAAAGCGTTTTCCGGAAATTTTTCTGTAATCATCATAACAGGTTGATGATTCGAAAAAACGCGATAAGTACGAGAGAGCAGTTTGTCTTTGCTCTTGATCTCAAAATAATCGGAAAAATCCCCGGCATCTTCTCGATCATAAGTAATGATTTCTTTAAACGTTTCTGTTCTATATTCTTTCCAAAGCTTCCCAATGGGGGCATGAGAGTTGATCAGTTTTTCTTTAAACGTTTCGCCGACTCGCTCAAGAACAATGGTGGATTCCGCATAAAGCCAATGACGACCGCTTGATTTTCCTTGAAGCAGGATCTTCCTTTTCATGATTGCAGTGCCTTCTTTGATTTCTAAAGGCAAAAGACTGGTTGTGGTTATGACGATTTCCTCAGATAATTTAACAACAACAATGACTTCATTCAAAAACGCTTCCAATATGTGGGTTAAGGTCCCATCAGCGATCAATAAAATTCTTTGAAAAGGGCTTAACTTATCTAGATTAATTTGGCTGTTTTCCAACGATTTATGTAAATAGCTGTCTATCGTGTTTAGAGTTTCTTTTATCGGCATGAAGGATCCCTTATATTTTATACTTTTTTCAATGTTGAATAAACCAGTAGCGATCCGTCTTTCGCTGTGAGGCTTCGTGAAATCCTCCTCTGCCCCTCTTTAGAAAGAGGAGCACTAAGGGGGAATTAAAGACACTCAACATACTAAAAAGGCTCTCATTTAGAGAAATTCAGCGGAAACTAGCTATCAAAGGTGTAACCAAACAGTTCAATATCTTCTTTGAAATATTCCTCTACCATCTTTTTCGTTTCATCATTGTAATACAGCTTGTAGTCTCTATGTGCTGACTGGTTAATGAAAGGCAGAGCTGAGTTAAGCTGGAGTTTTTGGCAAACTTTTTGAAAATCTTGAGTCAAAGATTCATATCGTCCAATAAAGTCAACAATGATTTTCCCCTCCTGATCAATCAACATATCTTTTTGAAAGGGGGTGGCTCCTTTGGCATATGGATTTTTGGGAGTACTGACAATCCACTTCAAGTAGTCTCCAAAACCTGCCATGGACTTAACGAGTTCATGGTTGATATGGTTTGTTTCTTTAATGATAAAGTGATACATAGAGACTTGCCAGTCCCAAGGATTTCTGACAAAAGCAAATTTATAAAATTGATTAAAGATCGCCTCAGGCAATTCCTTTTGCGCCTCCTTGGCTTTGACGTGAGTCATAAAAGCATCCCACATTTCATAGAGCGGGTTCGGTTTGCCATTTATGATTCTCGCGGGGCGTCGGACTTTAAATTTTTCAGGCTCCTGAGCATAATCTTTCAATGCTTCTTTGATGCTTAACCCCGCAACTTTGGCTACATGAAAGAAAATAAATTTGTGAGTGTACGATATTAACATAGGATTTGTGTCGCCAATAATTTCAGATAGTCTGCGATTGATCCGCTATCGCTATCAAAGACTTGCCAATGCTTTTACCCACATAATCTCCATGCAGAATGCCTTTAGCTGTCAGTTGAATGGCCTCTTCGGAAAAGGAGATAAAACCGTCTGACTCCAGTTGCTTGATGGCGGAACCACACAAGGATTCCAACTTGAAACCATATTTTTGAAGAAACTTTTTCAAATCCAGACGGAGCAACTTCATTTCCAATACCACATCCCGTACCATTTCATCTAAACTTGTCAACTGGTGTCCTCGCTGGATCGGAATTTCACCCGCTTCCACAAGCGAGACATAGGTTTCCAACTCGTTGGTATTTTGAAATAACCAATTCCCCAGACGACCAAACGCAGACGCGCCAAAGGGGAAATAATCATCGCCCCTCCAAATACTGGGCGCATGGACATGTTCATAGCGTCCTTTTTGGGTAAAGGTAAAAAAACACCACGGTAAATAGTGTGCCTGCTCAAATTGTTCCAGCGCATAGCGCATAAATTCGAGCTCTTGCTCATCGGAGGGTAACTCCAGCTTGTCGTTGCGAACATCCTTGTAATATTGCGTATTGGCATAGAGTTCCGTTTTATAGACGGTGATGCTTTCAATATCCAGACTCAGAGCCTGTTTGATAGTGTGCGCCCACGTTTCCAGGGTTTCACCAGCCAACCCACTCATCAGATCGATATTAAGCACCGCGTTGGTACTTTTGGCAATCTCGATAGCATTCAATACTTTGTTTGCGGTGTCCTTCCGATTGGACAATTTAATAACCTCATCACAAAGGGATTGAACTCCAAGACTGATACGGGTGACCCCCATTTTTTTCAGGACCTCCGCTTTATTTTGTGTCAGGGTGACCGGTTCCCCTTCAACGGTAAACTCATAGGTGTCAACGATGTTTAAATGGTTATGAAGCGTTTCAATGATTTGAATCAAAAACTCCCCACTCATCAGCGTCGGTGTTCCTCCACCAAAATAAACCGAAATCACCTGTCTTTCTTTTAAATTAAAACGTCGCGAAGCCAGCTCAATTTCCTTACAAAGGGCGTTGACATATTGTTCCATTTCGGATTTTCGGCTTCCTGTGACCGTTCGATAATAACAATAAGAGCACTGCTGGGCGCAAAAAGGCAGATGCACATAAATATTGAGTGGCTTGCCTGTCAATATTTTATCCGCTTCCACCTTTTTCCAATGTTGAAAATTGGGATAGTTCGTAACAAACCCTCTGCGAGATGACTCCAAATTAGTGATAAACCCTTTTCTGGCCGTTTGTAGCTGGAGTTTTTCTTTGTTCATAGCAAAAGCCTTCCTACGGTTGTTTTGTGATTTTGGTGGAAATAAAGTCAGCAAGGATCCTAAGGTTTTTGAAGGGTTCCATGTTTAATTCGTTATCAGAAAACTGGAAATCAAAGTGAGCTTCGATTAAGCTGATAAATTCCATAATCACCACGGAATCCAGCCCCAGTCCTTCTTCAAACAAAGAAACATCTTCATCAATTTCTTCTCGTTTAAGGTTTACATCCAAATCATTCGCAATAATTTGTTTCAGTTGGTCAATTATATTTTCAATCATTTTCCTGTTTTTCCTTTAGGTTATTGGGGTTTCAGCTTCGTTACAAAGCGCTTCACACGATTTATTCAGGAGATCGATACTTTCTGAATCCATTGCTGTTTTCCAGCCATCAATTTTTCCAGTTCTAAACGTTCGCGATGAAGGGTCATAAACCTCCTTCAATCTGTTTTCAAGCTCAGTATTAAAGGGAATCCTTAAAAAGGACGCGATGTTTTCTACAACAACTCTTTGTTTATCAAGGCTCCCTCCCCCTTGCTCGCTAACCAGATCTTCAAAATGCATGAACAAACTGTTGGGTTGATTGCGCCAGGCTAACATAGAACGGTAAACCTCCGCAAAGCTTTTTGTTTCAACTTTTGCGTTGGGTGCATATCCCCCTTCTAAAATAAAGTTCAAGCGCTGAAGGGGAGACATTGTTTTAAAATCAGCTTCCAGGAAATGTGACCCCATTCCCGTTTTCCAGGCCTCCAAAATGAAGGGGATCAGGGAGGCCACAACGGCACGGGGATCGCTATACCCCAGAATGTCAATCGTCTTAGTTAAGAGAGGTGTTCCACTTTTGGGTAAAGAATTCACCAGCACTCTGCCCTGATGACTTTGTGAAGATAACATTCGTTTTCTCTTAATTTTTGCAAATATTGTCGAAAAATAAGGCTGAAGGACTTTGTGCTTTTAGAACATTAAACCGACAGGTCACTAATTTTAACAAAATTCATGCCATCAACTTAAGAAGTTTTAGGAAGTTTTTTTTAACTCAAGGAATATTACTTGTCTTTAATAGGGAATCAAGTTCATTCTACTCCTAAAAACAGACTTATTCCGTTAGTCGGACACTTTTTGTAATTTCGCTGGCGAATAAAAAAAAAGATCAACTTTGATAAAACTTTTTATCTTGTTGAAAGGTGAAGGGTTTGCTAAATTGGCACCCTTTTGTTCCTGGCAATGAAACGAATGAAGCTTACGGCTTTCATGATGGAGAATTTATTGTAATGAAACATCCGCTTATAGGGATTGTACTCGGTGTTGCCTTGATCATGACGGTGGGTGCGATTGTCCTGAATTTTTCCAAGTTGAAAACGGTCTCAACCCCTTCAAAAAAAACCGTGGAGGAGGTTGTAAGAAGAAAAGCTCCCCCTGCCCAACCGCCTGTCACATACCCCGCAGCAATTGATAAGGAAAAACTTGTCGGTCGATGGTTCCGTACAGATGGACGCTATGTTTTAGAGATTAAAAAGGTTCATCCAGAGGGTCACTTAGAAACGGCCTATTACAATCCGCGCTCAATCCACATTGCCGAAGCAAAAATTTTTCAAGAATCTTCCAGGGAAAAAGTATTCATCAAATTTCAGGATGTTGACTATCAAGGGTCTTCATATACTCTCGATTACGAACCGCAACGAAATCTCCTGATAGGAACTTATTATCACGCAAAGCTAAAGCAAAAATTTGAAGTGGTTTTTGTCTTTAAAAAATAATTTTCTTGAAGGAAAGTCGGATCATGCCTGAGTTGCGAAGTGTTTTAATCAAACCGATTGGTTCCTTTTGTAACATTCAGTGTGATTACTGTTTTTACCTGGATAAGCATCGTCTGTATGAGGGGGCTCCTTCAACACACCGTATGCAGGAGTCCACTCTGGAAAAATTGATCAAAGGGATGTTTGATTGCACCAGTTCGCCGACCTTTATCTGGCAGGGCGGAGAACCCACCATACTTGGCCTGGATTTTTTCAAAAACGTGATCCAGTTGCAGAAGCATTATGCCCAAAACAGATCCTACGAAAATGCTTTGCAAACCAACGGAATTTTATTGAATGAAGCCTGGACTCTCTTTCTGCGTCAAGAAAACTTTCTGGTTGGCATTTCCTTGGACGGGCCTCAGCATATTCATGATCATTACCGCAAAGATCATAAAGGCCAGGGGACGTTTCAAGCTGTCTTTAATAACGCTCAGTTGCTACTTAAAAGTGGAGTCCCCGTGAATGTTTTAGCGAGTGTTACGGATTATTCAGTGAAATATCCAAAGGCAATCTATGAATTTTTTGCGGATCATGGATTCTGGTTTATGCAATTCAGTCCTGTGGTGGAGCGTGATCTTCACAATACAGGGATTGCCGCCTCCTATTCAGTCCCAGCTCAAGACTATGCTCAATTCCTCTGTGCTCTGATGAATTGCTGGATTAAGGACTTTGATTTTAAAAAACTGAAACAAAAAACCTCCATTCGATTTTTTGACTCTCTGCTTGCCGCCTATATTGGCAGGCTTCCTGATCATTGCACCATGCACAAGGTTTGCAACGATTATTTAGTGGTTGAGCATAATGGGGATTTATATTCTTGTGATTTTCTTGTCTCAGAAAATACAAAACTGGGAAATTTACATGAAATTTCGTTAAAAGAAGCCTTCCAGTCTCCAGCCCACCTGGCTTTTGGTGCGCAAAAAGCCGCTTACGCGAGGGAATGTCAGCAATGTCAATGGCTACGTTTATGTTATGGCGGCTGTATTAAAGATCGCCTCCATGATCCACAGGACCAGGGACATAATCATTTTTGCGCTTCCTATAAATATTTCTTTGAACGAACCCATCGCCACTTCAAAAAGTTTGCCTCATTGTACCGTCAATATTACTAAAATCTGCTTTGGAATGAGAATTAAATAACTTCCCTCTGGAGACACATGGCCGTTTTTTTGTTTAGGTGTCTGCGATCGACAAGGAATGGAGTGCAAAAGCTTGCTTTTGCCAGAAAGGACCTGCGTTGGGCAAAAGCAAGCTTTTGCACTCCTACTCCATCGTGAAATCCCGGTAAAATGAAGGGCCAGAGCAAATGGGGAAGTTATTTAATTCTCATTCCTTTTTATTTAAAAAGTCCAAGAATACCCCGCAGTTTGCTGTGAAGATGAGGCTCGCACACCCTCAAAGTGTCAACTCCATGTGGCCATTTATGCTGCTGGCAAGGATGGTGAATTTATGGTTTTATGGGCTATAGTCATCGTTTCGCCAATGTCCCTTCGACTTCGCTCAGGGAACGCACTCGGAGGCTGAGCGGAGTCGAAGCCGGATTTCAAAGATCGCTGCCTTTTGGCGAAACGATGACTATAGCCGTTTTAGGCTTTAATCCCTCAAAAAAATGTGCTACAGACATGCATTTAAATAATTTCACGGTAGAATAGGCATCCGTGCCTGTTTGTGCAGGCAGGGATGCCTGCTCTACCGCAATTTAATTTCTGAACATCTATATAGTGCTCAAGGAAAGTTTTGTCCTGGGAGTGAGGGCATCTTGCCCTCACCGGAGGGCGGGACGCCCTCACTCCCAGGACAAAACTTTTCTGAACATCTATATATCGAACAAATCTTGATTTGTTCAATAGAAACTTGTACAGAAAACCAACTCCCATCCAATCTCGAAAAAACCGAATGCCATCCAATCAAGCTAATTTAGTGGGGAACTATGAACGTCTTAAAATATTTCAGTTTAGTGCTTGTATCCAGCCTGTTGGCCCACCCGGTTTATGCTCAAAAAGAACAAGCGGCCCTCTTTCCCTTAGCGGTGGTGGGCGATATTTCCGCGGGGCAGCAAGGCATTTTATTCAATACGTTTCAGGAGCGTTTGGCCGACCAGTTTAATCTGGTTTCCGAAAAACAATTTGAGCAAGCCCAGGATGAAGCCTTTAAAACCCTGGACGCGGAGGAATGTACTGAAGATCAATGTATTCGACGGGTTCAGGAAATCCTGCAAGTGGAAAATTTGTTCCGTTTGCAGATCATTCGGGAAGGCGACGATACCCAATTGACCGTCACCCGCATCGGTCTGGAAGACAAGAATGTAAAAACCTACTACTGCCAAAAATGCAATACCTTCCAACTCAACGGAAAAATTTCCGAGTTGGTGGCGAAAGTTATAGGCGAGAACGCCCCTCAACCAACGTCTGAGGAGACAGGACAAGTGTTCCTCACCTCCACCCCGCCGGAAGCGGAAATTACCCTGGATGGGATTGTGCTGGAACAAAAAACACCCGCCTTGTTAAAAGCCATCCCTTACGGAGAACACACACTCGATCTCCGTCATGAAAATCTCGGTATCACTCAAACTTTCAAGCTCACCTCTTCCGAGTTGACGCGTCTGGATTTGACGCTTGCTCCGTTGCTTTACAATGTCTTAATCACAAGTACTCCCTATAACGCTGAAGTTTCAGTCGATCAAAAACCGGTTGGAAAAGCTCCGGTGGATCTCAAGCTGACCTCGGGGCGGCATCTGGTAGAAATCCGGTTAACAGGCTATGCCCCTTTCACCCAAAACCTTGAAGTCGATCCTCAAATAAAAAACACGCTTCTGGAGGCTAAACTGAAGCGGTTTGGAACCCTGGAAATTACGACTCTCCCCGCTCAGGCGCATGTCTTTCTGGAGGGAATTGCCAAAGGAGAAACCCCGGTTAAGCTTCAAGTGACTGAAGGAACACATCAATTAAAAATTCAAAAAACCAAATATGAAACACTCGAAAAAACCCTAACGGTGCAGGGAGGAAAAACAACGAAATACAAGGTGACCCTGGTCAAAATCCCGGAACTGATCATCGGCAGCACACCTGGTGGCGCAAAAATCATGGTCGATCAACAAGTCGTGGGAAACACTCCACTCACGCTGCAAACCACCAAAGGTCCTCATCAGATTCAAATAGAAAAAGAAGGGTTTGAGGTTTTCCAAAAACAGCTTCAGGTTGCCACTGAGGATGTTTCGTTAGCTCCCCGTTTGGCTCCCATTCAAGGACGCTTGACCCTGCGAGGCTGTCCTCAAGGATCGGTCATTACCTTAACAGGAGGAACTTACGTCCCCGCGACTCAAACCTTATTCTTACCTGTTGAGGAAAAGCAACTTCCCATCGGCCCTTACACCCTCAAAGTGACTCATCAGGAGTACGTTCCTGTTGAAAAATCTTTTGAAATCCTGCCAAACCAGCAAACGCTCATTGACATCAAAATGGAACTGAGACCCTCTTCATTGAAACTTACAATAATTCGGGATGCTTTAGTTGAGGACGAAGATGGTCATTTTGTGGTCAATCTCATCGGTAAGGAATCCTGGAACAAAACTGATAACTCTCCTGATCGGGGAATTTTTGCTTTGGAGGTGGAGTCAGGCACCTATGAACTCTACGTCACCCACTCCAGCCATAAATATGTGGAACAAAAGCAAGCCCTTGTTTTGAAACCGGGAGAAACCTTCTCTCAGGAAATTCACTTGGAACTCACCGACTATTACCAAGCCCGCCAAAGCTGGAAATGGAAGTGGCGAAGTTCGTTGGGGGTAACGCTGATCTCAACCGGTTTGCTTTATGCCACAGTCACCGCGGTGGAAAACGCGAACACCGAGAGACAACAACTCAGTGACAAGATCAAGACCGCGAAAACGCTCCATGACGCTCAAGCCTATCGAACGCAAGAAGATGAGAAAATGGCTGAAATTGCCACAATGAAGGAACAAACACAGGGATATTTAGGTCTAACCCTCGGACTCGCCGCCTTGACCGGCTGGCTTTATTGGGATGAACCCGAACCCCCTTCATCCTCCGCCATTTCCTGGCACTGGGATGTTCACCCCCAAGGCAAAGTCCAACTCTCCTTTAACAAAAAATGGTAAGGAGGGTGCCACTTAAGCGCAGCGAGCGCACCATAAAAAGGTAGGGTGCCGCTTAAGCGCAGCGAGCGCACCGCCGTAGGGTGCCGCTTAAGCGCAGCGAGCGCACCAAGTAGAGTGCCGCTTAAGCGCAGCGAGCGCACCAAAAGTAGGGTGCCGCTTAAGCGCAGCGAGCGCACCAAAAGTAGGGTGCCGCTTAAGCGCAGCGAGCGCACCACTAAAACCCGATGGAATTTTTGAATTTCCTTGTTCCCTGAGGAAAGAATCATTCTAAATAAGGAGAAAAAATGAAAGTTGAGGCCATAAAGCAAGCTAATGGATTTTTGATTCCAATGAATGAGATGTTCAAAGAAATTACAAAGGAAAAAGTTCTCTTGGATGTTAAAATCGTTGAACCTGAGCAAACAGACGAATATGTAGCCCTTGACCAATTAATTGGAATCTGTGAAACAGGTCAAACAAATGCGTCCATCAATCATGACACCATTCTCTATAGCGGGAAAAACCCAAAATGATCTTTGTTGATACAGGGGCGTGGATAGCATTAATAGATTCCTCTGACCAGTACCATCATGAAGCTATTCGCATCTACTCCAATTTGAAAAAACAACAAGTACGGTTTCTCACAACAGACTATGTGGTTGATGAGACAATCACGCGGTGCTGTCGTTTACAGATTGTGTCAGCTTTGCTGTTTGCGAAAGGTATGAGATTACTCAGGCTTTTTCCTTTGACCAACATTTTCTCATGATGGGGATTTCCTTGTGTCAAGTATAAATCCATGAAGAAACGCTTGTTCGACGTTACTCTCCGCGTCCCTTCGTTCCCTTTGCGTCTTTGCGTTAAAAAAAAATGTTGTCAAACCAAGTTCCAAAATAGGTGAAACCATGAAAAACCAACAATTCACAAACCTCTTTTTCCTCCTCCTCTTCATGCTGGGAGTCATCCCTTCCTGCTTACAGGACGAGTATTTTGATCAGGAACCCACGCCCATTCCAGGAGCGTTGGGCTTTGACATCAGTCCAATCAGCAACAAAACCTCGGAAACCGGAACTTATGCCACGTTTACGGTCAAACTCAAACAAATCCCAACTCATGACGTTGTCCTCCCGGTTTCCAGCAGCAAGGTGACCGAGGGCACGGTTTCCACTTCCCAATTGACCTTCACCGCGGAAAACTGGAGCACCCAACAAATCGTCATGGTCACTGGTGTTGATGACTCCGTCGCGGATGGAGAAAAACGCTACGCTGTGATTCTGGGAACAGTCGTTACCAAAGACGCTGATTATCAAACGCTCAATCCTGACGATGTCAAAGTCGTCAATGTGGATGACGATTCACCTGGGTTTACGGTTGGCCCTATCAGCGGAAAAACCTCAGAATCCGGTCAAACCGCCTCCTTCACGGTTCAGATTCACAGCCAGCCGACTGCGGATGTAATTGTGCCTTTAGCCAGTGATAACGCCGCTGAAGGTGTCATCCTCCAAAAGGAACTCCGTTTCACTCCTGACAATTGGGAAACCCCGCAAACAGCGACGGTTCAAGGTGTGGATGACGCCGCCGCGGACGGCAATCAGCGTTATCACATCGTCCTGTCCGCCGCGGTTAGTGAGGATACCGTTTACAAGGGTATGGATCCTGAGGATGTCCAGGTTGAAAACATTGATAATGAAACACCCGGGATCACCGTGAGCGCGGTCAGTGGCAATACCAATGAATTTGGAGAAACCGCGACCTTCACGGTGCGCTTGAATGTCGCGCCTACCGCGGAAGTTACCCTTTCCCTTTCCAGCGGTGATACGACGGAAGTCACAGTCTTTCCGCAAACCCTGACCTTCACTCCGCTGAATTGGAACGCTCCTCAAACCGTCACCCTCACTGGCATCGACGATTCGGAAGAGGACGGCAATCAAAGGGTTTCGATCCTTTTTGGAAACACCACGAGTCAGGATCCCGGCTACCATCAGTTAAGTCTTGAAAGTGTTACCGTGATCAACGAGGACAACGAACTTCCAGGCTTCAGAATCAGCGCGCTCAGCGGCCTGACCACCGAAAAAGGCGGAACCGCCACCTTTACCATTAAAATCAATACCGAGCCTACAGGCGATGTTGTGGTGGCTATCGTTAGCACTGATCCTTCTGAAGGCTCCGTTTCTCCCTCCTCCCTGATCTTTACCTCAGATAACTGGAATGCCAATCAGACGGTTACCGTAACCGGAGTTAATGATGATGTCATTGATGGCAACCAAAGCTACACCATCCAACTCACCCTCAACACGGTCGGCACTCTGGATAATAGTGGTTATGCCTTGTTGCCCCCCTCTACTGTCTCTGTGACCAACATTGACGACGACCACCCCGGGTTCACTATTAGCGCCATCAGTGGAAACACAGCGGAAGATGGTTCGAGCGCGTCATTTACTGTCAAACTTATGTACGAACCTACGGGCAATGTCGTAATTGACGTGGCAACGTCTGATACCACTGAAGGAACCGTTTCAACAGCATCTCTGACCTTCACTTCCACCAACTGGAATGCTAACCAAACCATCACAGTCACAGGCGTCAATGACGACATTGCCGATGGCAACCAAAGTTTTACTATCCAACTCACCATCAATACCAAAGCCACAACCGATATCAGCGGTTATTCAGCACTCAATCCTGACGATGTTGCCGTCACCAATACCGATCTGGGAGAATCCGCAGGCTTTATCATCAGCGTCATCAGCGGCAACACAAGCGAAGCGGGAGGAACGGCCACTTTCACAGTGAAACTGACTAGTGAACCCACAGCCAATGTCGTGATTGACGTGGTCACATCGGATGTGACCGAAGGAACTGTCTCGCCATCCAGCATAACTTTCTCCTCCACCAACTGGAACGCTAACCAAACCATCACAGTCACAGGCGTAAACGACGACATTGCCGATGGCAATCAAAGCTACACGGTTCAACTCACCCTCAATACTGGCAATACCCTGGACACCAGCGGTTATGCCTCGTTGAATCCTGATGATGTTGCCGTCACCAATACAGATAATGATTCACCAGGTTTCGTCATCAGCGCCATCAGCGGCAACACGACTGAAGCTGGTGGAACTGCTACTTTTACTGTCAAACTTAATAGCCAACCCACGGCCAATGTTGTGTTGAGCGTGGTTTCGAGCAAAACAGCGGAAGGCACGGTTTCGCCCGCCAGTCTCACCTATACCGCTTCAGACTGGAACACCAATCAGACGGTGATCGTCACAGGCGTGGATGACGCGGTACAGGATGGCAATATCACCTACACTATTTCGGTGAGTCTTTCCAGCACAAGTGATACCAGCGGTTATGGCTCGCTTGCCGCAAGTTTGGTGAGTGTGACCAACGCTGATAATGATGCTGCCCCCACAGTTACAGCAACCAGTGTGGCTTTTACAGATACCGATGGCCGCTGGGGAAGAGTCGGAGGCGATGTGACGATCAGCAAAGCCAGTGATGAGTCAAATATCTCCCATTACACGCTTTATTGGGGCAGCAGCAGCACGACCAAACAAAGCGAAACTGCCATCACCCAAATTACAGCCAATGGCAGTGCCACTTATACTTACACCTTCTCCAGTAATACGGTTTTGCCCTCCCTGGCTACCTCTCTGCTGGCGTTCAGCATGAATAATTGGGGAGAAAGTTCCAGTGCCGCCAGTGTCGGTATCAACGATTATCAGGCGATACCAGATACCGGACAAACAACTTCCTATACCACGACTTTTGGAGAAGACCACGATTATACGCAAAACACCCCTTCTTACACTGACAATGGCAACAGCACCATCACGGATAATGTAACAGGGCTGATGTGGCAAAAAGAAGATAACAACAGTACTTATACCTGGTCAGCCGCCGGAACATATTGTGATAATCTGTCCTTGGGAGGCTACACCGATTGGACGTTGCCCAATCGTCGTCAACTCATAAGCATTGTAAATGTTGGAAGGTATAATCCAGCGATCAATACAACTTATTTTCTCAATACAAAGTCGTCGTACTATTGGTCGTCCACTACCTACGCTAACGATACGAGCTATGCGTGGTACGTGTACTTCGGCTATGGTCGCGTGAACTACAGCAATAAGACTAGTACGTACTATGTCCGTTGCGTCCGAGGTGGACAGTGACTTGGGTATTTGATTATTTGATTATTTGTCAGCCCTTGGGGCGGACGATTTTTTTTTTGAAGGAGGAATAATGGTATTTTCTGAAAAATTAGCAAAACGTTATCAGGAACTCAAGGAAAGTGTTCAAGACTGTATCTTATTGATGCAGGTAGGAGTCTTTATGCAAGTCATAGGCGAAGACGCACATAGCGTTTCCGCGATTACGGGACTAAAACTAAATATGGCAGGTACGATTCAATTACCCATAGTGATTGGAGGTTTTCCTCTGTCAGGTTTGGATGCCTATGTGGGTAAACTGCTGCGTGGCGGGCACTCCGTGGCAATTGCTTTACAAGCTGCTGACAAGGAACGCGACATTACTGAAATCATCAGGCTTGTCAAATAAATATGGCTTATTACGAAAATTTACCGATTTATAAAAAAACCATGGAATTGGCTGTTTTGATTGAAAACATGGTCAGGGATTTCGCTCGCTATCATAAATACTCCATTGGTCAGGATATGCGTGAACTTTCACGTCAATTGGTGACTAGTGTCATCAAGGCAAATTCGGAACAGGATAAATATGCCAGCTTGACTGAATTAAGAAACCAAAGTGAAGCCATGAAGACCACTTTGCTGATTGGCAAGGAGATCAAGGCGTTTAAGAGCTTTGCTCAATTTCAACAGGCCGCTCACCTGATAACCGATATTTGTAAGCAGAGTGAGGGATGGCTGAAAAGCCAAAAAGGGAAAAAGCCGGAATCACCAGTCACTTGATGGCTGATGAGCGTGCTTAAGATCACTGTGCGTCCATTCCCCCCTGATTTAGGGGATAATCATACATTTTTTCGTACTTTCGGGATCGGAAGAAGGTGGGGCGAAAGCCCGAACAAGTGAATGGACGAAATGAGTCGTCGAACTATTGGTCGTCCACTACCAACGCTAACAATACGAGCAATGCGTGGAACGTGAACTTCAACAATGGTAACGTGAACAACAACAATAAGACTAATACGAACTATGTCCGTTGCGTCCGAGGTGGAAAGTGATTTGGATGGTTTATTTTCGTTTCGTTCGCTGTATGAAGCGTATTATTCATGCCGCAAACGTAAACGTGGAACCATCAATACCCTAAGATTTGAAGCAGATCTTTTTGGAAATCTGTTTCAATTGGAGGAATCCCTTGAACAAGGCTTTTATGAGCCATCCCGATCTCTGTGTTTTGTAGTCACTGATCCCAAACTTAGGGAGGTCTTTGCCGCTAACTTTCGTGACCGTGTGGTGCATCATCTGTTGGTGCCGCGCCTGGAAGCAATCTGGGAACCGAAGTTTATTTTTGATTCCTATGCTTGCCGTAAAAACAAGGGAACCCATGCGGCCGTTGAGCGTCTTCAGTCCTTTATGGCTAGGGTTTCCCGTGGAAATCGGATTCCAGGATGGTTCCTGCAACTGGATATTCGAGGATTTTTTATGAGCGTTGATCGTGGAATATTGTTTGAACTGATTCAAGGAAAGTTGGAAGACCCTTTGTTACTGGGCTTGACAGCGCGGATTCTTTTTCATGACTGCACTCGCGATTATTTTTACAAAGGGGTTCCTGGATTACTGGAAAAGATTCCTCCTCATAAAACTTTGTTTCAGTCGGGAATCAACAAGGGGTTACCCATTGGAAACTTAACCTCCCAGTTTTTTGCCAATGTGTATCTCAATGAACTTGATCAATTTGTAAAACATCAGTTGAAATGCCGTTTTTATCTGCGATATATGGATGATTTTATTCTGCTGAGTGAAGACCGTGAAGAATTATTACACTGGCAAGAAGTCATTGAAGAGTTTCTGTTAAAGCGTTTGGAATTGCAGATCAAGCCAGGGGTAATCCTGAAACGAGTGAGCGAAGGATCCGATTTTTTGGGATACATCGTGCGTCCTCAATACAAATTGGTACGACACCGAGTGGTCGAAAACTTTCATGTGAAGGTGGTGGAGACAAAAAGGAAAATGATCCAGCAAAAGGGGATAGGGAAGCAGAAATACCTGCATCTCTGTCTGAAACAGGAACAGAGGAATGAACTCCGACAAATGCTGGCTTCGTACCTGGGGCATTTCCAGCAGGCGGATTCCTGGAATCTGATTCAATCCTTGTGGGAACAATATTCTTGGTTAGGATGGATTTTTCGGGTAGGGGATGACAAAAAATTAATCCCCCTGTACGAACCTGCCTATGTTCCTCTGAACCTGTTATCCCAGTATCGCTGGTTTAAACAACGTTTTTCCTCCTACCTGATCTTTTTCCAGGTAGGTAAATTTTGTGAGTTTTATGAGGAGGAAGCGGAGAGGGTATCAAAACTGTTTGGATTGAAATTGGAAATCTGCAAGGTGAGGAAAATAGGGAGATGTGGCTTTCCTCTGAAGCTTTTGCGTTTATACAAACAACGGGCGTTGAGCCTGAATTTATCCTGGTTGGTGGTGGGAGAAGAAGGATATTATCGTCCGGGTTTAAAAAAACGGGTGATCACAGAAATGGTTTTTATGGATAAACCTAAATGAAGGAAAAAATTATGAAACTCAGAAATATTATGATCACAGGAATGCTGGTGCTGGGAATGACGACTCCCGTTTATGCGGGATACACGGATAACGGCAATGAAACTGTCAGAGATAACAATACTCATTTAGTGTGGCAAAAACAAGATGATGGGGTTACCCGCACCTGGGAAGCGGCCTTGAATTACTGTGAAGCCTTGAATTTGGGAGGAAAAACTGACTGGCGACTGCCGCATTACCGTGAACTTGAATCTATTGTGGATACTTCTACTTACAGCCCAGCGATCAATACAACTTATTTTCCCAATACAGAGTCGTCGTACTATTGGTCGTCCACTGCCGACGCTAACCTTACGAGCTATGCGTGGTACGTGTACTTCTACAATGGTTACGTGGACAGCAGCAATAAGACTAATACGTACTATGTCCGTTGCGTCCGAGGTGGACAGTGACTTGGGTATTGGATTATTTGATTTTTGATTATTTTTTAAAGGTTCCCGCCATCAGTAGGGTGTGCTTAAGCGCAGCGAGCGCACCGCCAAATCTTTGGGGAGAGCAAAAATATGTCGAATTATCGTCGATGGAAACAAACGGGAAGTATAGCTGTCCAGGAAAATTTTTTCCCTGGGAGCGCGGGCATCTTGCCCGCAAAAGCGGGCGGGACGCCTGCGCTCCCAGGACAAAACTTATCTTGAGCATTATACCTACTTTTTTACCGTGGTGACATATCAACGGAGACCGTTCTTAACGGAACCGATTTTTCGGGAGATGTTACGGTCTATGATTGTGAAAACAAGAGAAAATTATCCTTTTGAGATCAATGCCTGGGTGTTGTTACCGGATCATTTGCATTGTGTTTGGACGGCTACCCCCTTAAAACGGAACATTGGTAGGCGGGGATTACAGGCCCCGCTTTTCTGAGCGTTGAGTTTGCCGAACACGTAGTTCCGGCCTACCATCAGGTGTCCCGGCTTAAACGAGTTTCAAGAGGGTACGAATAAAATCAGGTTTTGGTGCGCTCGCTGCGCTTAAGCGCCACCCTACGGTGGTGCGCTCGCTGCGCTTAAGCGGCACCCTACTTGGGAATACGAGGACATCGTCTCCTTTAATGTCCTTATTTAAGGAATATTTGCCTTGTTTGGTATGTGGTGTTTAGGTACGTTGCTGAGGTATCCTGATATCGAAACCAGACGAGACTTTCTCATGAAAAAATCCACTCAAGACACAATTCATAACCCACACGACAAGCTTTTCAAAACGGTCTTTTCTGATACCAAGGAAGCCGCGAGTTTTCTTCAGAGTTATCTGCCCTCGGAGTTGGTGGAAAAACTCGACTGGAGTTCCTTGAGATTGATTGAAAAGGCCTTCATTGATGAGGAATACCAAGCCAGTGAATCGGATTTGTTGTTTCAGGTTGAGCTCCAAAACACCCAACGGGAAGTGCTTGTTTATTTGCTGTTTGAGCACCAGTCCTCTCCTGATAAATGGGTCAGATTCCGTTTACTCAAATATATGTGCCGGATTTGGGATAACTCGTTTAAGGAGCATCCCGATCAACAAAAGCTAAAAGCCATTATCCCAACGGTTTTTTATCAGGGGAAGTCCGTCTGGACCCCTTCTACAGAGTTCCTGGATTTAGTAGAGCAGGATGGCTTGAATGCTGTTTTCATTCCGCGATTCGCTCACTTTTTGATTGATCAATCAAGATCTGGATTAGCAGATTTTAAAGGGGAGACTAAAGCCCAAATCGCGCAACTGTTACTCCGAACGTCATTTCACGGTCAGATAAAAAAGGCACTCAGCCGCTTTGCGCGTTTACTGACTCAAATGGAAGCAAATGAAGGCATTGATTATGAAATATTTTTCATGATATACTTAATGAACATTGAAGGTGTTTCGGTTCAAGAAGTCCAACAAACGATCGCGCAAGAAGCGCACTCACAAAAATTAGGAGAAAAAATCATGAATGCCGCGGAACAACTACGAATAGAAGGGGAACAACGAGGACTGCAAAAAGGACGTCAGGAAGGACTGCAAAAAGGACTGCAAAAAGGACTGCAAAAAGGACGTCAGGAAGGACGTCAGGAAGGACGTCAGGAAGGACGTCAGGAAGGCTTGGAGAAAGGTGATTTAATAGGACAAGTCAGAGCCTTTCAATTAATACTGAAACAAGCCCAGAATTCAAAAGAAGCGTTGATGGCAAAAACAATGGAAGATTTAGTGTCCATGCTGGAGCAACTGAAACAACAACTTTTGTAACGAGTACAAGAAGAGTGACGAAGGGAGATGGGGACAGGCACTTTAGGTTCTCCCTTCAAGCATCCTCTTTCTCAGACCTCAAGGAATCGTTTCGCATGACCTGTCAGAGCACCAAAATACGTCTTGCTCCCAGGCTGAAAAGGAGATATTCTTAAGCGAATAGCAGCATTGACGCGTTTGAGATTCTTTAGGAGCAATCCCTTAACCTGTAGGAGACCTGATGGCAAAAAGAAGGCTGATTACTTTTGATTGGGCCATGAAACGCCTTTTAAGAAGCAAAGCGAATTTCAGTATTTTGGAAGGCTTTCTGAGTGAGCTTTTGAAAGAGGAGATCCTGATTCTGGAAATTCTGGAAAGTGAGGGAGAGAAGAAACACGACAAGGATAAATTTAACAGAATTGATCTGAAAGTTCGAGATTCCCGTGGCGATATTATTCTCATTGAAGTTCAGTACGAAAGAGAACAGGATTATCTCCAAAGAATCTTATATGGAACCTCCAGAATCGTCACCGAACATATTCATGAGTCCGAACCTTATTCCACTATCATGAAGGTGATTTCGATCAATATCCTTTATTTTGATCTGGGACAGGGAGCCGATTATGTCTATAGGGGAACCACGACATTTAAGGGAATTCATAAAAGCGATGAGCTTCAATTAAGTGAGAGTCAAAAGGAACTTTATCATAAACAAAAGATTTATGAGATTTATCCTGAATATTATTTGATCAAAGTGAATCAGTTTGATGATCACGCTAAAGATCCCCTGGACGAATGGATTTATTTTTTGAAACACGAGGAAATCAAAACGGAATTTCAGGCCAAGGGACTCAAAGAAGCAAAAGACAAATTGGATATTATGAAACTTCCTGAGGAGGAAAGAGCCACTTATGAGTCTTATGTTGATGATTTGCATTATCAGGCAAGTATGGTGGAATCGTCTTATGGCATGGGAAAGCTTGAAGGCAGAAAAGAAGGCAGAGAAGAAGGACTGCAAAAAGGACTGCAAAAAGGACTGCAAAAAGGACTGCAAAAAGGACGAGAAGAAGGACGAGAAGAAGGACGAGAAGAAGGACGAGAAGAAGGACTGGAGAAAGGTGACTTGATTGGACAGGTTAGAGCTTTTCAATTAGTGCTTAAGCAAACTCAGAACTCAAAAGAAGCGTTGATGGCGAAAACAATGGAGGAATTAGAGTCGATGCTTGAACAACTAAAACAGCAACTATTGTAGTCGTTGAGCTTTTCTGTATTTTATTACGAGAACACTCCAGAAAGTTGAATTAGCCTCTTCTCCTTCAATGTTCCTGTTTAAGGAATATTTGCCTTGTTTGGTTTTTGGTGTTTAGGTACGTTGACGATGTATCCCAAATCGAAACTATAGATGTTCATTTAAATAAATTCCTTTGAGTCTAACCCAGACTGTGGAGTGCCAAAGCTTGCTTTGGCCAAAGCCAAAGCAAGGCCTTCGCCTTTCTGGCCAAAGCAAGCTTTGGCACTCCTGAAACAGCGTTGTTTAAACGGATCTCGCGACAGGATGAGTTTTCTGAATTTATTTAAATGAACGTCTATACACGAGACCTTCCCATGAAAAAAGCGACTCAAGACAAAATCCATACCCCTATTTGCTGTTTGAGCATCAGTCCTCTCCTGAGAAATGGCTGCGGTTCCGTTTGCTCAAGTAGGGGTTGCCTCTAAGTTCGGCCATTTTGACGGTAGCCCTGGGTTTCGTCCCAGGGGATACTGCGCACATTGTTCCTCGGGACGAAACCCGAGGCTACCCCTGGCCGAAGTTAGACCCAACCCCCTCAAGTATAGCTGTCCAGGAAAGTTTTTTCCCTGGGAGCGAGGGCATCTTGCCCTCACCGGAGGGCGGGACGCCCTCGCTCCCAGGACAAAACTTATCTTGAGCACTATACCTGTGCCGGATTTGGGATAACTCGTTCAAAGAAACACCGGACCAACAAAGGCTTAAAGCGATTATCCCCGTGGTTTTTTATCAAGGAAAGTCAACGTGGAATCATTCCACAGAGTTCTTGGACTTGGTAGAAGATGAGGGCTTGAATGACGTTTTTATCCCTCGCTTTACTCACTTTTTGATGGATCAGTCAGGATACGGCTTAGGAGATTTTAAAGGGGAGACCAAAGCAAAATAGCGCAACTGCTGCTGCGAACCGCGTTTCACGGTCAAATAAGCCAAGCCATCCTTACTGACTCAAATGGAAGTAAACGAAGGCATTGATTAAAGTGCATCACGTGGTGATGGATGGCTTATCCGGCGCACAATTTCTGGATATCATTCTTGAACCGAATCGAGAACCCTCGCCTTTACCTGAAGACCACTGGATTCCCAAACCTGCCCCTAACCAGGAAGAACTGTTCCATCAAGTTTTAAAAAATTCAGCCAATATTCCAAACCAGTTAGGGCAGTTGTTGACCTACTTGGCAAAAAACGCAAAAAATTACATTACTCACATCTATAAAAAAGGCTTTCAGTCTTTACCCACCAGCCCCCAAGCGCCCAAAACCTGTTTTAACGATCAGGTTTCTCTCCCAAGAGTTTGGGATGGGGTTGAGTTGCCTTTGGCTAAAATTCGCGCCATCGGCAAAGCGGTTGATCCCAAAATAACGATCAATGATGTCTATTTAACCTTGTGTTCTGCAGCGTTACACCGGTATTTAGCGGAAAAACAAGAGTTACCAGTTATTCCGTTGGTGGCCTCTCTTCCGATTTCAATCAGAAAAGATCACGAAAACTATGAAATGGGAAATCGTGTCACTCAAGTTTTTGTTCAGCTTGCCACAACCGAAAAGGATCCTACACAACGTTTGAAAAAAATGCATGAGTATACCACTTCAGCCAAAGAACTTTACAATATGGCTCCTCCTGAACTGGCCTTGACCGCGTTACAGATCCTCCCTCCCTTCCTTGGAGAAACGGGTATTCCCGTTTTTCAACAAAGACACGAATTGAACTTGCCCGCAGTCTTTAATTTATCCACTACCAATATTCCTGGCCCACGAAAGCCGTTATACGCTCTGGGTTGCGAGTTAAAGTCAATCTATTTTGGTTCTTCCATTTATGATGGCATGGGGGCTGTGATTTGCGCTTTCAGTTATAGTGGGAAAATGACAATTACCATAACCTCCTGTCAAGCCATGTTGCCCCAGATTGAAGTGTTCGTAAGCTATCTCAAGGACGCTTATAACGAACTTGCTGAGTTGTATCTGCGCCCGTAAGCAAAACACAGGGAACCTCGACGCGTCCCTTCAAGTGTCCATTAAATTTGAACCGTGTTCCAAAAAAATATATTTGCTATAAAGGTGAATCAACTCTTGTCGTGTCTGTCTGAAAGTGTTACATGCAATTAGGAATATTAATCTCATTTCAATCTAAAATAGCCGCATGACATCATACAATATGCCTTCTTCCATCAGAAATCCCTTCCGAAAAGAACAGGCCTCAGGCGTAAAGCTATGTTCCCGATTTTTATTCCGGGTCCTGTTTTCATGGGGGGTGTTTGTTTATCTCGTTTCGTCATCTTCCAGTTGGCTTCAGGCCGCACCTTCCCTGGTATTGAGTAACGAACAGGGGCAATACCGTTTAGACTCGCACTTGGAGGTTCTTGAAGATCCCAAAGGAGAATTGAATATCGCGATGGTGACCTCGCCAGAAGGCGGTTCGCCGTTTATCGCAAATGAAGGAGGTGTGCCCAGTTTCGGTTTCACAACCTCAGTCTACTGGATTAAATTCACAGTTGACAACACCCATACCTCGAGGACCCAATGGATACTTCAAATTGATTGGCCGCTCATTGAGTATATTGAACTCTACGTTCAAAAAGGGGCACAAGTTCAGCAATTAAACCGCGTAGGAATGGCCTACCCTTTTTACACCAGACCGCTGGTTCATCGAACTTTTCTGTTTCCGCTTTCGATAGATACCAACTCAGAGTTAACCTATTATCTGAGATTTGAAAGTGAGGAAACGCTTCAAATACCGCTGATTCTGTGGTCCCAGGAAAAATTTAACGAATATAAAGCTCTGGAATACGCGGGTTTGGGTTTGTACTATGGAATCCTCTTGAGCATGGTGCTTTACAATTTTTTCATTTATACCGCAACCGGGCATAAAAGTTATCTTTTTTATGTGCTGTATATTTCTACGTTTGGCCTCTTCACTCTATCTCAAAATGGACTTGCCTATCAACTCTTCTGGCCGGACTACCCCTTTTTTGCCAAATGGTTTAACCTTTGTTGTATTCCTGTTCTCCTTGGTTGGGCTTTGCTTTTTGCTCAACATTTTTTATTAACCCATCGTTATACGCCTAACCTGCATAAAGTGATGACTTTTGGGATCTTCATCCCTTTTGGTGTGCTGGCCTTTGGCATACCTCTGGGGTTTACAGGGGTTGCCACCCTGAATGCGGTGAATGCCTTTGTCTTAACCTGCTGCTTGTTCATTTCCGGGATCCTAAGTTGGAGACAAGGCTATGGTCCCGCAAAGTATTTTGTTTTAGCCTTCATCAGTTTGTTTATAGGCGTGATTTTTTATATTTTAAAAACCCTGGGTCTCATTACTCCTAATATCCTCAGCAGTAATGGCCTTCAAATCGGTTCTATCATAGAAGTCATCTTGCTGTCTTTAGGTTTGGCGGATCGCATCAATGTGCTGCGTTTAGAAAAAGTAAAGGCCCAGGCGGAAGTGTTGGAAATCCATAAACAAGCCATTGAAAATCTTTCGCGTCTTCAGAAAAGTACGCAAGAAGTTGCAGCCTCTTATGATATGTTTCATACGATGACGCATGTTGCGGAAGCGATTATCAAGGTGCTTCCTATCAAAAATTCAGCAGAATTGTACATTTCCTTTCATGAAACCTTATCCGATGGAAGCGGTGGCTATGCTCAATTTCAACTCCCCATCATCCATTCCGCCAAGGGAGAACCCCTCCTCTATTTAAAAAGCGTCAAGGATTTGTTCCACACCTTTTCTGAAGAAATGCCGGAGTTTGCGAAACAACTAACCCAACAGCAAAGAACAACCGGTTCTCATTTTAACAGGGACCTCCTGGGCATCGTCGCCTGGCGTCATGATACCTTATTAGGAGCCCTTGAATTGAAAGGTATTGAAATCTCGTCAGTGACTGCGGATCACCGTGAATCTGTCGATATGTTAGTGCAATTTCTTTCGATTACTCTTGAAAATATCAGTGTTACCTTGGGCTTGGAGGATAAGGTCCGACGTCGGACCAAGGAATTACAAAATGCCTTGGAAGCTCAGGAACTGGTCAGCCAAAACTTGAGAAAAACCAGTCAGGAACTGAAACAATCAAGAGAATCCCTGGAACAGCAACTGATTGAACTGCAAGCCAGTCATAGTAAACTCCAGGACTTGGACAGCACCAAAGATCAGTTATTAAAACGCTTACATTCCTTGCATGAAACCGACTTTCCTATATTAAAAGAACACCTGGAATACATTCTAAATAATCCTGACACAAATTTGGGCGATCACACGCGTAAAGCGGTTCGAACCTACTATGATATTGAAGAAAGCCTGAGACCTTTTCAATCCTTATACCTGTCTGAACAAGCGATGCAGAGCAAGCGCATACTCCTGACCGAAACAAACCGGAAGCAGCAATTGATTGCGAAAATGGCTTTGGGTGGCACCGGCATGGAACTGGATATTGCCTCAAGTTTAGAAGAAGGTCGTCAATACCTGAAGACACAAAAGTATGACATCATCTGTACCAATGCTGAGTTGATCACCTTGGCCAGAGACGCCATTGCGATCAATCCTGAGATCAAAACGATGTTCATGACTTCTGAGAATGCGCCTGTCTATCTTCCCATTCTTGAGGAGTACCCTTTCCTCTCTAACATTGTGTCTCGTAATGATGAAGACCGGGCGTTCACGCTAAAGAATATTTTTACCACCGTCAGTAAATTGGTTTCTAATGACCTTTTTGGCCTGGAAAAATATTTAAGCTGGGGTGTTGAAGTTCGACAACATACGGTGAATCGTAGCGCGACTCGGCACGAATGGACTGAAGAAATGGAAAATTATTTCACGCAAATGGGAGTTCGTCGATCTATTGTAACTAAATGCGCGATGATTGCTGAAGAGTTACTCATGAACGCCATCTATGATGCCCCTGTCGACGCGAAAGGAACCCCGCTTTACAATCACCTGTCCAGAACTACGGAGATTCATTTAAAACCTCAGGAGCAAGGAAAATTCCGTTATGCTTGTGATGGACTTTTGGTGGCTGTTTCTGTCGAAGATCCTTTCGGAGCCTTTGATCGAAAAACCATTTTGAGTTATCTTAAAAGTTGTTATGAAGGCAAAGCCGGCTCACTTCAAATCAATAAGGGGGGCGCTGGACGAGGCTTATTTCAAATCATTGAAACTTCAGATCTTGTGGTGTTTAACGTTAAACCTAAAGTTCGAACTGAAGTTATTGCCATCATTAACATTGATCATGATAAACCGAAAACAACCCAAACCACCTCTTTCCATTATTTTTACGTCTAGTGCTCAAGAAAAGTTTTGTCCTGGGAGCGAGGGCATCTTGCCCTCACCGGAGGGCGGGACGCCCTCCCCCCGAGACAAAACTTTTCTGGACATCTATATAGAAAATCCCTCTTGTAAAAAGGGAAAGTACTGGATAACCCTCACTATTATATCAAGGAAGTCTGATGTCGGAATATAAAAACAGGCGGATTTTGCTCGTGGACGATCATGCGGGGACTCGGAAAGTCGTATGGAAAATGCTGCGAAATCGAGGATTTTCCCAGCTCTGTGAGGCTTCCAATGGCGAAGAAGCGCTTGAGGTGTTGGAGCAGCAAAAAATTGATTTAGTCATGGCTGACTGGGATATGCCTAAAATGTCAGGTTTGGAGTTGACACGCTGGATCCGAAACCATCCTAAACATAAAATGCTTCCCGTGATGATGGTAACTGCCGATGAAAACGTTGAGCTGATCGTGGATGCGGTCAGAGCCGGTATCAATAATTACGTGATAAAAACATTTGATGAAATAACTTTAGTGGATAAAATCACTAAAATATTTGAATCCAGGCTTATCTATAAAGAAAATCAAGAAATTTGGGAACACCTGAAAAATTCCCGTGTTTTTGGACACCTGCCTGAAAATCTGATCAAAGGACTCATTCCTCTTTCGAATATTTTTCGTCTCGCCAAAGGTTCCGTCCTCTTGGAAGAAGGACAAGCCAATTCACGCGTATTTTTCCTGCTGGAGGGCAAAGTGGGGGTTTATGCAAAAGGAGGCTTGATTTTACAACTTCGACGAAAAGGCGATATTATTGGAGAGATGAGTGTGATTAGCTCAAAACCTTGTGCCGCGACTGTGATTGCGGAAACTCCGGTACAGCTTTTTAGCCTTCACGCCAAAGATATTGGTCGCTATACGGACATTGACGCGGAACAATTGCAAAACATCTTGTATCGGATTTTTGCGTTGATATTAACTGATAAACTCACCCTGACCACCCATCATGCTCAACTTTTTGAAACCAAGAACCAGATGCTTGAGGAATTACGAGAAACGTCACAACAGCATCAAAAGAGACTTCAGTATCGCAATGAAGTGCTCACAAAAGAAAATTCTTATTTTCAAGCCACCTTTCAAGCCATGGAAGAGGGCCTCATCACCACCGATGAACACAAAAACATTCAAGTGATGAATGCTGCCGCGGAAACGCTTACCGGCTGGATTCGTGAGAAGGCGTTAGGGCGACAGCTTTTTGAGGTGCTCACTTTGATTTCTGAGACCACAGGCGAATTTTTGCCCAGTCCGCTCAAAATGGCGGAGGAAAACAACGAAAACGCTTCCTGGAACACTTGCCTCCTGATCTCTCAACAGGGAATTCAAGAGCTAATCTCTTATCATGTCAGGGGGGTTTATTCGGACCATAACAAGATCCAAGCATGGGTTCTTACCTTACGTAAAGTGGGGTCGTGAAGCCTTTGGTTGATTGCTAAAGCTCAAATCTCATGAGGAAAAATGAGTGAAATACTCTCATTGAAAGAAAAAATAAAAGCATTGGAAGCCTTACTCGAAAACAGGAAGCATGAGCTTCAAAGCATTAACCGGAATCTTCAGGCAGAAGTCTGTGTACGGGAGCAGGTTGAAATCGCACACGAAGAAAATCGACAGATGCTTTTCAACTTGATGAATAATTTGCCGGGAATGATTTATCGTCGGCGAAATGATCCGGAACAAACTGCCATTTTTATTAGCGAAGGCGCCAACAGTTTAACAGGGTACTCTGTTGCCGAATTGTCTGAATCGCCGCGACGAAGCTATCAGCAAATGATACTTCCTCATGATTACCAGAGAGTTTTTGACAATATCCAAAACGCTTTGGAGCAGAAAAAGCTCTTTCAGGAAATCTATCGTATCAAACTGGCCAATAGACAAATTAAATGGGTTATGGAACGGGGACGGGGGATTTATTCAAACCAAGGAACCCTTCTTCAAATTGACAGTTTTATTATTGATGTGACTCAACAGAAGTTGGCGGAAGAAAAATTAAAAGAATACACACAAAACCTGGAAACAGCTAATACTGAAATGAAGTCTGAATTAAAAAGACTTCAAAAAACCGTGACCCAATGGCATGCCTTACCTGTCGAAATTCAAAGCGCGTTGGAAGATATTTTGTTCAAGTTTGTTTCAGGGAAGAATTATCTTGATGACGAGCTCAAAGAAACGCTGCTTCGGATTACCAGTTCGTATGGCGCCAATCTCTCGCAATTCATAAAAATGAACCAGGAGTGTGATCCGGAAATCATTAATAAACGCAATAAATGGGTACAACTTTTGAAGAAAATTCCTTTGTTTCAGGAAATCAACGCGTTCGACTTAATTGCGATGACTGAAAAAATGGAAGAAATGAAAGTCGCTCCGGATACCCTCCTTTTGATACAAAATCAGGAAGCGGAAGGTGTCTTTTTTATAGAAAACGGAGAAGTTGAAATCCTGGTCAATGAGGAGCTGGTGGCTCACAGAAAAACAGGTGAATCGATAGGAGAGATGTCGTGTTTACGAGGCGAAGCCAATGCTTCCGCAACGGTTCGTACTTCTGTTTCCAGTCTCATCTTGAAAATCGCGAGAAAGCCCTTTATGGAGGTTGTGAACCGCTTACCCAAATTGTGGCAATATGTCTTTCGAGATATGACGAATCGCTTCAATGAAACCAGCCTACGCTTGAGCGAACTTTACCAGCATTCCCTGTATGGTCTGGCAAAATTGGACCCGTTAGGTTGCATCAGTAACGAATATTCTACCAAATGTATTGAGTATTTAGGAACACGAACGTTAACAGGCAAACCTTTAGAATTGCTGCTCTTTCCTGAAAATCCGGAAATTCAGAATGGATGGCGTCAGATCTACCCTGTTTTATTTGAAGAGTCTTTCATGGATTTTGAGGATTTGGCAGAAGCTCTGCCGAAAGAGGCACTGCTTGCTCACAATGGACTGCGGCACGAATATGGCCTTTCCTATTACCCCTGCAAAAATCCGAGTCAAAAACTGATCGCTGTTGATATTGGCATCAAGGATATCACGAAAGAAAAAGAACTTGTCCGTGAAAGAACAGCACTTGAAATTGAAAAAGCTATCGTCCAAAAAATATATGATGATCCCGATTCCTTCTTGCAACTATTGCAACTTGCTCGAGATACACTGGTGTCTCTGGACACTTTTGTTCAAACCTGCGGTACCATCACTTCTCCCGGAAATTTGAAGGAAATGACGGTGGAATTGATGCGGGAACTTCATACTCTAAAGGGCATCAGTGGTTTGTTTTTATTAGAGGACATTAAACTTACAACCCATCTTTTAGAAGATGAACTTCGAAAATTGAATAATAGAACTCACCCCGACGGTTTCGACCCAAAACAGTTCCAAATGAAAAAGAGAAAACTTGAGGAACACTATCACTTTGCCCTGGCGATGATGGACAATATTGACGAAAACCAACGCCGACGATTGCTGGGGGTTGTTTTCAGCCAGGACGAATTCAAGGAGTTGAAGGCGTTACTTCAAAAAGGGCTCATGGCAGAGGTTCAAAATTTTATTATCAAAATTGAAAAAGTTCCCGCAAGAAGGTTGGTTCATCAGTGGCCTCAAGAAATTAAACGTTTAGGACAACTGTTGAAAAAAGACGTCAAGTTCAAGCTCACAGGAGACAATGTCCTCATTTCCAAGGAACTGTTTCAGCAGTTGGAAGCCGTTTTGATTCATATTGTGAGAAACTGTGTCGATCATGGAATCGAAGCTTTGGCACAGCGTTTAGAAGCTGGCAAAGAGGAATGGGGAAGAATCACTGTGGATATAAAGGAAAAGAAAGAGAATTTGATCCTGGAAATTTCTGACGATGGACAAGGTATTGATTTTCAGAAATTGATTCAGAAAGCAAAAAATCATCCTGCCTTGGATCAGAAAATGGTTGAGTCCTGTCTCTCAGAAGATAAGCCATGGAAACTCCTGTTTTTATCAGGGTTCAGTACGGCCAAAGCGGTGACCGAGGTCTCAGGACGAGGCGTTGGCTTGGACGCGGTACAGAAGGCGATTTCAAAGGTGGGGGGGACCATCGAACTTTTAAGTGAACTTGGCAAAGGCACTACTTTTTGTTTTACCATCCCACTTGAACTGCAACCCTAAAATTGACTCACGGTTTCAGCAGCTTCAGTTGATATTGCTCCATCAGTTTGTGGGTCACCGGGTGAGCGTGATAGGCCTGTGTTTCAAAGCAGGAGACCGGAATAATTCCCCACAAGGAGTTTGTCATGAAGACTTCATCCGCCCCTTGGAGGGCTTCCCAGGAAAAAGGTTTTTCGTGAACAGTTCCTGAACGTTGATACGCGTTAAGGAGGGTTTGACGTGTTATACCGGGGAGGACGGCAAGTGCTAAGGGGGGAGTCCAGAGTTCCTCGTTCTTGATCATAAATACATTACTTCGAGTTCCTTCTTGAACTTGTTCCTTTTCAACACAAAACAAGGCTTCATCGAAGCCGCGTTGTTGAGCCTCATCCAAGCTGATTAGATTTTCTAAATAGTTCAAGGTTTTGTGCGAAGTTATTTTTGAAGTTGATGAACGCCTGGTCGTCGCTAATGAGAGTTTCCATTGGGAGGGTTGAATGGAAATGGGCCGTGCCTCCACTACAAGATTGGCTTTGCCCTGGGAACTGAGGTTCAGTCCTCCGATTTGGCGTATTCCACGGGTCAGTGTCCATCGTAGATATCCCTCCTGAATCTGATTCTTCCGAAGGAGTTCCTGAATCCAACCGTTCAGTGTCTTGAAAGAAAACCAGAGGTCTATTTTCAAGACCTCTGCTGAATTTCTAAAGCGCAACCAATGTTCCTCTGTCTGGATCGGGCTTTGCTGGCAGATTCTTAAAGTTTCAAACAAACCATCGCCCATGAGCAGTCCGCGATCATTTCCACAAAACACCGCTTGATCGTCGGGATAGAAGGTTCCGTTAAAACATAATTCCATAGACATGACCGTAGTCTGAGTCGGTTTGACGCTTAAGGGATTCAAATTTTTTTTAACGAAGTTTCATCATATTCAACCTGGTATCGCCTGCCCTTATCAAGAATACCCTTTTCAATAATAGTGGCTAAGCTTGATTTTTCCAGCTTCAGCGCCGCTTTTTTATCGACAGATTTCAGTAATCCAAAAACAGATCGGAAGGCAAAACCCAAATGCTTTTCCAGAATTATATCCAGATTCGGTATGAAGGGTTCTGAACTGATGACTAAACCTGTTCCCAATACAGAAATGCGAATTTTGGAAGCTGATAGCTCAACCCCGGATTCCTGCTCTTGGAAACTTTCTTCAACGGTTATTTCTTCCTGTACTGCTTCCTGAGGCCTGCTAGCATCATTATCCGGGAGGACATCTTCATCGGACTTGCTTTCATCCAAATGCGGGTCTTTCTGGGATAATTCTGGAGGTTCGACTTCAACGAGCTCTTCTGAACTTATAACCTCAAGGTTATCAAACTCCACCAAGGAAGACGTTGAGGGCGCTTCAATTTCTTCAGGAGTCAATTCCGCAAGGAATTTTTTTTCAGGGGGCTTTGATTCAACCGCTGAAGGCGTCGGATCTGGATTCGTCGCTGGTTGGGGTAAGTCTTTTGAGAAAGGTGAGGTTGCCAACGTTGACAAGGTATCTACTTCAAGATCGGGTTTGAGTTGATCTTGAACCAATTGAAGTAAATCTTCCTGCTCTGCTTTAGGGAGTTGCTTCATTTGCTTCAGAAAAGACAAGTCCCCAGGGGTTATATTCAGAATGGTCATGACGGTATTTTTTGCTGCTTTTCTTTGTTGTTTACTTTTTCCCGCACCCAACCCGTCAATAATGGTCTCTATGTGTTTCTGTTGGTCAACAGGAAGTCCTCTAAGCTTTTCGAGCAATTTATAATGCTGAGTCGGCAGTTCAGCTAAGATTATCGATTGATCTTTCCAGTTTTCTTCTTCCATAAGTCATTTTTGTTTATAGGTCTAGTGCTCAAGGAAAGTTTTGTCCTGGGAGCGAGGGCCTCTTGCCCTCACCGGAGGACGGGACGCCCTCTCCCCTGAGACAAAACTTTTCTGGACATCTATACACGTTTTGTGGATTACCTTCTCTTTTGCTTCAAAGAGTGTCTGCAAAGGCGATGCCTGTTTACTGAGTTTAACCCATATTAAGCCTGCTGGAAAGTCTTTTTCTCGGGGATGATGTCTATTGAGTCTCTCTGCTTTTCAAAATTTGACTTTCATCAGATCCAACGCTAAGCTGCACAAAAAAATGCCAACAAGCTTTAACGGAAGAGACTTGATGCTTGGAACCCTGAACCTTTTTCGAATAGATCATCATGATGGATAAAAATCGTTGTTTCGGCCCCCATAACCCACGTCGCGGAAATTTAATGATGCTTGCTTTTGCTTTGTTTTTCTTGATAGTCAGGACGGTACCGTCAGCTCTGGCCGCGGATGCGTTACAAACTCCCCTTGAAGCCAGTAACTACCAGAAAATGCCGAAGACTGGCCAAGTGATAAACTTTCTTCAGAAATTGGCTCAAAAATATGCGCATGCTCAAATAATATCTCTGGGCGAATCGGCGGGTAAGCGTCCCCTTAGGGCGTTGCTGATTTCCAAAGATCCTTTGTTTCTGAGAGACCATCGAACCGCGGAAGGCATGTTATCGGTCATGTTAACGGGGTCTCAGCATGGAACCGAACCTTCAGGGGCCGAAGCCTTGCAGCGAATAGCGCGAACAATTTTGGCGGATGAATCCCATGCTTATTTGAATGAGCTGAATCTGATCGTGATTCCGGTTTCTAATCCTGATGGCTTTGATTTGAAAAAACGGGTCAATGCCAAGGAGATCAATCTGAGTACCGATTATGTCCGGTTGTCTCAACCGGAAAGCCAGGCAATGGTTGCCACTTTGAAAAAATTCGATCCCCACGTGCTACTCGATGTCCATGAATCCGCGCTGCTCAAAAAAAAATCACTTGGAGCGCAGGGCTTTCTGACTGATTTTGAAACACAGTTCGAGATTGCGAATCATCCGAATATTGATTCCGATCTTCGTGATTTTGGGTTAAACGTTTTTTTACCGGCTCTACTCAAAGCCGCTAAGGATCGTGGGCTTTCTGCCAGCCACTATCTTGGCGAAATAACGGATATCAATCAATCGATTAAACATGGGGGGCTCTCACTCCGCAATTTAAGAAATTATGCGGGGTTTTGGGGGACTTTTTCAATGACGGTCGAAAATCGTTTGGATCCTCCTGGCGTTTATCCCACGCCGCGTAACATAAAAGTTCGTGCCGATAAACAGTGGCTCAGTGTCATTACTTTTCTTGAACAACTTCGCTCCGTTCGAAAGGACCTCCTTGAAAAGCTCCAAAGAACAAAAAATTATTGGAGATCTCCCAAAGAAGATTCCTCCGTGAACCTGGTTTCCTATTACGCGGTTCATCCGGCACAACAGAAAATTGAGATATCACTCAGGAGCACGGAGACAGGGAAACTCATCAATAAAGTTTTCAATTATCAGGGGCGTATTGTTTCTGAAGAAAAAATTCAAATTCCGCTTGCCTACGCTGTGACCGCACAGCATCAATTCGTTGCGGAACTGCTGACTCATCACCAGATTCAATTTAAACAGCTTTCGCAGCCCAAAGAGGTACAAGGGATCCGGCAACGTATTAAGAAGCTTGAAATAACCCCTCCCCATTCGGGGATCATGAAAACTGAAGTTAACGTGTCAATTGAAGAAGAAACAATGAAAATCTCGCTTGTCCCTGGAGACTTATGGATTGATCTCAACCAACCCGCCGGACGGTTGGTGCCGCTCATCCTCGATCCTCGCTCCACCAGCAGCGTTTTTCAAGATCCCGCAGAAACGTCAAGACTCATGCCTGCTCAGCCTTTTTTTAGGGTTCCCCTTCGTTAGGGAAACATGGCAGGTTGAGGAAAATACCAATGAGGAAAATTCAACATTTTCGTTTCTGGAGGCGATGAATGGCCTTGGAATCCTCGTTCTTTATTAAGCAATGAGAATTAAATTTGTATGCATAGTCAGGCGCGGCTATGCATGAACGTATAATTTTTGAGTCTATGAAAATAAAAATTCTCACTCTTGAATTCAGCCGTCTTTTGAAAGGGTTGGACAGCCTCCCCTTGGAGCAGTTTGCCAAGGATAAAGGGCGAGGAGATTCTTTCCTCATGGAAACGGATGCTTGGTATTTGATACTTCAGCATATTGTTCATGGAAACTATTCCATGATGACGTCGACTGTTCACTTTCTGGAGTTGGAACAGATAAAGGAATCTCAGGAACGAATTGAAGTCATACAACTTCTGCAAAACTATGGAAGTCAACCTGTATGTGATGTCAGGTTAGGGAGAACACGAGCAGAAGAATTATTCTCAAAAAAATTGGGTAGTGCGGATGCCGCACATATCGCCTATGCAGAATTAATGGCGGATGTCTTTATAAGCTGTGATGATAAGTTGATAAAGAAATGCCGTCGATTGCCTATCCATATACCGGCAATGAATCCCCTGGAATTTTGTGTGAGTCAGGAGTTACAATGAAACCCGCCAGATTATTATCAGAAGAATCGTTGATGCAGCAGGCTATTGAATTATTAATCCAAAAATTAGGACCTATTGAGACAACACGGTTTCTCTCTTTGTCGGCCCAAAACCGGATGGAGTCCGTAAAAAGGCATCAGCATTGGCAAGCCTCTCTGGATAAAACCGAGTTTTTTCGAGATGTATTTGGAGAATCCGTTCCATAGGCATTAGGAGGGTGCCGCTTAAGCGCAGCGAGCGCACCAAGGTAGAAGGGAGATGGGGACAGGCACTTTATGATGATCAGAGTATTTAGGTTCTCCCTTACCGCATCCTCTTTCTCAGACCTCAAGGCATCGTTTCGCAGGACCTGTCAGAACTCCAAAATGCGTCTTGCTCCCAGGCTGAAAAGGAGATATTCTTAAGCGAATAACAGCATTGACGCGTTTGAGATTCTTTAGTAGCAATCCCTTAACCTGGAGGAGACCTGATGGCAAAAAGAAGGCTGATTACTTTTGATTGGGCCATGAAACGCCTTTTAAGAAGCAAAGCGAATTTCAGCATTCTGGAAGGCTTTCTGAGTGAGCTTTTGAAAGAGGAGATCCACATTCTGGAAATTCTGGAA
>JBBCAX010000134.1:0-17231 GCA_051382335.1 Deltaproteobacteria bacterium TL4 | reverse complement strand
TCTTTACCAGTGTGTCTCTTGTTAAAGAACTCATGGAAAAAACAACCACTTCCAAAGGATTAAGCGTTACGGTAGAAATCAATGAGAACGTCTATCAAACGAAAAGACAAACTTCTGAAGATTTTAAAGAAGAGATGCCTATCATTTTTGACGATTACCTACCACAGTGGAATTATAGAGCTATTCCACGCGGATAAAAAGAACCTGTTTATTCACCCTATCCCTTGTGCGCTTTATGATAAATGTCATAAAATGATTATTATTCATAAGGATAACAGAGATAGCCTTACACAAAAGAAGATATTTCTTAATTAATATGGACAAAAATCAATCGTTACAACTTGCAGGTATTTACCTAAAACAGCATTGTTTACAAATGCTGGACTTTGAACATTTGATTCATGGTTTTAGTTTTAATTATTCAATAATATCAGTGGTTTTATTTTATGAATGAATTAATGCAAGGTTATTATTTCCCGTTTTTCAGGCCAAACCTATCATTAATTCTAATACGACTTTATAAGTCTCTGATTTTATTCAGGAGTAATATTGAGCAAATTGTTCAAAGTCGAGCAAATGGGGAAGTTATTTAATTCTCATTCCTAAATGAATCTTGAAATTGAGCAGACATTTCTATAGTTTAGAAATGTTCTCCTACGCATATTGATAATTTTAACACGAAACGATTGAAGAGGCTCATGATTGTTATTCCAGCGATTGATCTGAAAGGTGGGAAGTGTGTCAGACTGCTTCAAGGAGCAGCCGATGCTGAAAAAATATATTCGGATGATCCCGTTTCCATGGCGTTATCCTTCCAAGCCGCAGGTGCGCAGAGGCTTCATCTTGTGGATCTGGATGGAGCCTTTCAAGGACAATCCTCCAATCTTGACAAAATTCAAGACGTGGTTAAAGCCTTGCGGATTCCAATTGAACTTGGTGGGGGAATACGAACCTTTGAGGATGTTCAGCGGATGCTTGAGTTAGGAATCACTTCGGTGATTGTTGGAACAATGGCGGTAAAAAAGCCCGAAATTCTGCAACGGGCACTGGAGCATTTTCCTCAGGAGCAGATCCTTCTCGGCATTGATGCGCGAAATCGTAAAGTTGCTGTAGAAGGCTGGGTAGAGGGGACAGAACTGGACGATGTTGAGTTTGGGAAAAAATGGAAAGCGCTTGGAATTCAGCGGGTTATTTATACTGACATTTCCCGGGATGGGATGTTGACGGGGCCAAACTTTGAAGCTTTACGAGAGTTTGCGCAAAAAACAGGCCTTCGTGTCACAGCCTCAGGAGGCATTTCCTCAAAAGCGGATATTGATCAATTGATAGCTCTCAACATTGATAGCATTGATCACGTCATTGTGGGAAAAGCCATTTACGAAGGCAAAATCCAACTGAAGGAGGTCCTGTAATGTTAGCAAAACGTATCATTCCCTGTCTGGATATTAAAGAAGGTCGGGTTGTCAAAGGCACCAGTTTTGTGGGACTCCGAGATGCGGGAGACCCCCTGGAATTGGCACAACGCTACAATGCCCAATCTGCGGATGAATTGGTCTTTTTGGATATTGCCGCGTCAAAAGAAAATCGCGGAACCACCCTGGAGCTTGCCGCGCGACTTGCGAGAGCCTTGTTTATTCCTTTCACCATTGGAGGGGGCATTTCCTCGATTGAAGACATACGGTCTTTAGTCACCGCAGGGGCCGATAAAGTCTCCATCAACTCTTCAGCCATCCGGAATCCTCAACTCATCACCGACGGTGCCCAGCGCTTTGGTTCCCAATGTATTGTTGTGGCGATCGACGCGAAACGACAGGGCGATCATTGGCAGGTTTACACTCATGGAGGCTCCCGCCCGACGGATTTGGATGCTTTTGAATGGGCGGTCGAAGCTGAAAGGCTAGGTGCCGGGGAAATATTACTGACCAGCATGGATACTGACGGACATCAAGATGGTTTTGATTTGGAAATCACGTCCAAGATTAGCAATGCCTTGAGTATTCCTGTGATTGCTTCAGGCGGCGGTGGGACGCTCGATCACTTCGCAAAGGCACTCACTCTCGGCAAGGCTGATGCTGTTTTGGCCGCATCCGTTTTTCATTATGGAAAATACACCGTCGAGCAAGTGAAACAGTATTTACATCAACACCATATTCCTGTAAGACTCACAGAAAAATTGGAAACATCAACCCCCTAGGCTAAAAACAGATGACTTTTGAGTTCCTGACGGTCTCGACTACCTCAAGACACGATCCGCAATGTTAAATATTTTTCTGGGATTATGGCTCCTCATTGGAGTCATCACCTTGATCCACCTCTTTATTTTGCTCAGGAAACGGCAATCTTTCCGGGGGCTTGTCGTTTTTTTCCGGATGGGAACGTTACTGGGGGTTTTGTTGTTGATTAACCAGGCCGAAGAACAAAGCAGCGTTTCCTCAAAACATTTACTGGCCTTTGTGGATACGAGCCGAAGCATGCAACAAACCCTGGGCCTCCAAGAGGAACACTTCACTTCCGTTGAGGACCTCCTCCCTTCGTCCCTAGTAAAAAAAGTCAAAGATCATTATCCTGGAATCCTTGTTCACTTTGTTGATCTGTTTTCTTCTTCCTTGATCCCCAATTCTGAGAACACTTCGTCCGCCTGGACCGCGCAGTCTCCTATTTTTTCCAACATGCTGCGCTTTATCGAGCAGGCGGGGTTACCAAAGGACTCACGGCTGATGCTCATCAGTGATGGCCATGATACTCAAACGGCTCAGCTCACAGAAATTGAGGAAAAAATGTTAACAGAAACAGGGGTGAAAGTGGATACCCTTCTTTGGGAGGCGAAGCATTTGGAGACAGATATTGCCTTGGAACAAGTTTATAACCCCAGAGTTGTTTTTGTCAAATCCCCCGTTTCCATGCAAGTTAAAATTTTTTCTAATTTGCCTCAAGCTCAGGAAACGCACCTGATCTTAACAGATGGGCAATCCATACTGAACAAGCAAACCTTGTTGTTGGACGCAGGAACGCGGCAAGTGGAGACAGAAATCTCCTGGACTCCTGTGAAACCGGGGGACAATTTATTGTATCTTCGAATTCTTCCGGTAGAAGGAGAGCGTAATCTATATAATAATGTGGCGTATCTTCCTGTTTCGACTCGTCCCAAAAAACTCAGAGTTCTGCACATTGCGGGACGTCCCAGTTGGGATGTCAAACACCTAAGAACGTTGTTGAGGGAAAGCCCTGAAATTGACATGACTTCCTTTTACATTTTACGGGATCCTTTTGAAGATATTCAAAATGTTCCGGAGTCGGAACTTTCTCTAATTCAGTTTCCCGTCGATGTGTTATTTCAAGTAGAACTCTTTAAGTTTGATACCGTGATTTTTCATAACTTTGCCATCCAAAAATATTTAAAAAATCAAGAATTTCAACAGAGTTTTCAAAAATATTTGGGAGGGGGAAAACGAATTATTGTGATCGGCGGAGAACAAGTCGCGGAAAATTATCGGTATCAAGAGCTGTTTTTTCCGCCAGAGACCAAACGCGTTCCTTTGGAATTTTATCACGCGGATTATTGGTCTTTCAACTCATGGAGTCGGCTCTCTTCTGAAAATCTGCGCAATCAACCCTCTTTTCAATTATCCCCTGTAACCTATGCGGAGCCCTCAACACCCTTTTTAAAACAGACGGTGTATCAACTGGGCAAGGTGGATTGGGTTTTAGAACCGCTCACGTGGAAGTGGAGTTATCCTGCTTTTGAAACGTTGGGGCAAGCAGGAACCTTTCCCGCTTTTTGGCAAGCGTTACTCTATCAGCCTCACTACAAACAAACTCATGTTTTTCCACAGTTTTACCGTCCTGACCCTTATCATGTCAATGATTCCATTGCTTCAGAAATTCATTTTCCAGTCACGCCATTGAACGGGGCTCGCTTTCAATTAACTGATCAATTGTTGAATATGGTTGTTTATGATGAAGAGATTGACGTTTCTCATCAACCAGCGTATGTTACGCTGCCCAGACTGCTCCCCAGTGTCTATGAGGCCAGTCTTTCATGTGGATGTCCTCAGATGGCAAGAAGCGCTCAATCCATAACCATTGTTGATGAATGGTTAGAGCGAAAAAGTGTGGGAATTCAGCGCTTGTGGCTTAAACGGCTTTCGGAGATTACTCAGGGACAAAGCTTGGAAATTTCTCTTTAACGATAAAAGAAACGATGCGTAACTCCCCTCTGTTGTTTATAATGTTGACAGTGCTTTTTGGGTTAAGTTCTTGTTTTCAAACGTCCATTGACCTGACGCCTCAAGGAAAATCTGTACAATTCTTAAAGAATCCGGAGGATTATCCCCAATGTCTGCTGCTTGAGGATTTAAAAACAATGGCTCTTGTGGGATCCGGTAATAGCTATCAAAACGCCTTGAATAAAATTCGCAATCAGGTAGGCGAGCTCAACGGGACGCATCTCAATATTGAGATGTCTGAAGCGGATCAGTTGTCAACCAATATTTGGGGAGAAGCGTATCGTTGCCCACTCACAGAATCGGGTCAAATTAAGGGGGTCGAAAAAGAAAAAAAAACGTGGTTGGTCGTTGACCCTCAAAAGTGATGGATACAATTAACGGTAAACTACCTTCACTTAGCAAGTTACAGCCTAAAGGTATTTCTTAATAGCGATGATTTAATGGCAAGAAAGGGATTATGAAAGAAGGAATTTTGGTTTTGAGCAATGGAACCTGTTATCGAGGACGTCTCCGAGGAGCATTGGGACAAGCAAGTGGTGAAGTCATTTTTAATACAGCAATGAGTGGCTATCAGGAGATCCTTACGGATCCTTCTTACACGGGGCAGATTGTGACGATGACTTATCCCCAGATGGGCAATTATGGACTCAATGCTGAAGACATGGAATCCTCCCAGGTTCATGCCGCGGCACTCATTGTTAAAGAACTGAGTTTAGTTACCAGCAACTGGAGATCCAGTCAAAGTTTGGAAGACGGAATGCTCAAAAGCGGTGTTCCCATTTTGGAAGGAATTGATACTCGTTCTTTAGTTAAAATCTTAAGAGCGCAGGGAGAGTGTTCCGGCTTAATCTTTCCGGTTGATGAGGATACCAACATTGAGGAATTGAAAACACAAGCGTCAAAACTTCCCTCAATGGTTGGGCAAAATCTCGCCAAGAATGTCTCGACAAAAGAACAATATGTTTGGGAGACGGAAAACTCAAAGACGAATCTTCATGTCGTTGCTTATGATTTTGGGATCAAAAGGAATATTCTCAAAATTATGAGTCGTTTGGGCCTTAAGATTACGGTGGTTCCTTACCATACCTCACCGGAAAAAGTCCTGGAAATGAACCCTGATGGCATTTTCCTTTCAAACGGGCCTGGCGACCCTTCCGCCGTTGGAGAAGGGATTTCCAATGTGAAGGCACTTCTGGGCAAACGTCCTATTTTTGGAATATGTCTCGGACATCAAATCTTGGGCTTGGCCTTAGGCTGTCAGACTTATAAACTCAAATGCGGTCACCATGGAGGCAATCATCCTGTCATGGATTACGCGACTAACAAAATCGAAATAACGAGTCATAACCATGGTTTTGCTGTGGATGAAAAAACGCTGCCGAAGAATGTTAGAGTCACGCATAGAAATTTGAATGATCAAACGGTCGAAGGCATTGAAGCCACGGATTATCCCGCCTATTCTGTTCAATATCACCCTGAAGCGGCTCCAGGCCCCAGAGATGCGGAGTATTTGTTTGATCGGTTTGTGGAACTCATGAAAAGTAAGGCTTGAGTGGGCTTAGAGACTGCACCCATACGTTGCCAAGAGATCATTGATCGCACCTGTCGAATTGGAAATAGTAGCGGAACTGCTGACACTGTCGGAACCGACCTTAACTACCAGTTTCGCCAAGGCTGCCGTAAATAGAGCAAACTTACGGACCATAGGTGAGAGCGAGGAACATACAGCGGCACTGACTCTGTTGGCATTAATGGTCAGTGTTCCATTGGCGATCGTTTCGTTGACAATCGTTGTTACATTAGCGGCATTGAGGAATATTTGACAAATCGCGTTATTCTGTTCACCAGCCCAGACATGTCCATCAGCTTCAATCACGACGTCATCCACACCATCAATCGTTCCACACGCCAGTAACGTATGGACAGCGGGATTAAAAAGTATAAGCTTTAACGGATCAGGATTACCACTGGCATCGGTGAAGTCCTCACTTAAGATGGGTGTTGATGAGGCAGACGCAATCCCCACATCCAGAAGATCCACGTAACTCAATACTGTTGAAAAGAGAGTGGCAAAGATTTCAATCAGAATTTCGTCTTCTGATAGATCATCTGCCGATTCATCTTTTAATAAGTCAATGGCGCTGCCTAAGTAAGTTTGTGAGGTATTAATGGCTGTGACTCTGTCAGCTTTATTGGCATATTGACCTTCACCAATTTTAAAAATATTCAACACGGACGCACCTGCTGTTGTATCAGTACCAAGTAATTTTCCCGCTGTTGGATCCTTTTTGGCACTGACGGAATTTTCTGTGGATTCTATTAGATTGATGATGTCATAACCGGCAAGTCCCAGATACGCACCCGCGATGTCCTTTCTGGTTTTACATTTCTCAAGAGCAACCGCATATTTTCGTTCATTGAATGCGGTTTCACACGCAGACGCATCCGATTGAGAGGAGGAACCATCTGCACATCCGGCAAGAACGCCAAGGGTCAACAAGATGATGCTTATCCATATGCTATTTCTCAAAGAATACCACATAAATCCTCGTTTTTGTTTTTATGATCCAGAGAACACAAAAGTCCCAAGATTTCCTGACAGCACCTCTTTGTGATCTCGGGGCTATGATTATATTCCAAAGGACAACTCCACTAAATGGCGTTTTTCGGGACGGTCTCCAGCATTTGTTCCAGTTTCAATAATATAATTCGCATACTGAAGAGTCATGATTCGCCAAAAAACAAAAAAATTCAATTCCACCCCATAAGTGAGATAGCCCTGATTAGAGCCTGTTCTTAAAGAAAGAAAGCTTGCTCCTGAATCAATGGGTAATATTCCAATTTCCAATCCGGAATGAATCCGCTTTTCAAAACAGTTGCATTTGGGGTCATCATCGACATGAGACTGTGTAATGTCACGGATATCCAGTTCCCATAAAGTCCGGAACCAACTCACTTGAGGCTGAAAGGAGATTCCAATGCTGACTTCCGGTTCCTCATCTTTAGGTAAAGAATGACCTCCTGATCGTTCAAAAGACATCCCTGTAACTTTATTGATTACCAATCCCCATGTTATCCGCAATGCGTCAGCAGATTCCATGCGCCTTTGAATACCAATATCATAGGTCTGAGCTTCAGAGGCTCCCTCCAGTTGATAATTTTCGGGATTTAATGAGAGTCCATTGGTCAAACAAGGAGAAGTTTCCGCCACACCGCTTTCGTTGAGCGCTTCAATGACTGCGGCTTGATCGGAGGTATCGCCTGACGATAAACTCAATAAAGAAAACAGATTTCCTAGACTTACCGTTGTATTAAACTCACAGCGTTTAATGGTATGAGCGGAAACTCCAACTAACCAATGACCATCGCCTAATTCAATTCCCAAACCTACACTGTTAAATATATCAAGTCTAAACCCCATGCTCAGTTCCGCGAAAATGGGATTCTTAATGATCATATCAAAGCGAAAATCAATCACGTTGTAATTGAACCCAAAGCCAAATCCCTCAAACGGAATCACTGCGGAAAGTAAGCTATTTGCGTATTTAAGATGAATTTTTTTGTTTAACCCAATTGCCGCTAGGTCCCCAACACTCGAACTGCCTGATAAATTTTGTTGCTCTTGATAGAATTGGTAGATTTCGTCGGAGGCTTCCAATTGTATTGGAATTTTTATCCAAAGAGCATCGACACTCGCAAGTCCTGCGGGGTTATAATACAGCGCTCCTTCATCATAGCTTAAGGCAACTCCGGTATTACCCATTCCCAAATTGCGGATGCCTTGTCCAATACGACGAAATTCTCCCGCATGCGCAAAACTCAAGGGAAGAAGCCAGAAGAAGCTGATGAAAATGAGTCTGAATATTTTCATAGATCGTTATATTCGGGAGAATCTGAGCTTTGATTCTGCTGTTCAACTTGGAAGATATCTTTCGTTCTCACACCAAGGAATGCATGCCCCATGCAAATTTGCTATTGGATTCCACCTCAGAGTGTGATATTGCTTTTGTTCTTAAAAAATTTCTTAAATTTTTAAAATGCGAGCCTTTTCCTATAACCTATACAGAGTCTCCTCGCTGGAGATGGTTCAAAGGTGATGGCGTTTAGACCTTCCGCATTCAAGGTGCACCTGTTTTTCAGAGAGTGTAGCAACATGATTATTCCAAAAGCCAGTAAATTAACAGAGCAACAACTGAAAGAAGTCGAAAGTATAACGGCGGAATTCAATATCAATATTCAAGTGATCCATGGAACAACCCGATGCATTTACGCAATGATTGGAGACGAGCGAGATGAATTGCTGGTTAATCGTCTTGAGGGGTTGGAGTATATCGATCGTGTGGATCAAATGCAAAGCCCCTATAAGTTAATGAGTCTGGGCAATGAACTGGAACAACACCAGGTTCAGATCGGAGGCGTAACTTTTGGGAATGGAACCTTTCGAGTCATCGCGGGACATTGTACCATTGACCCTAAAAATCCGACGCTGTTTTATGAAACGGCCCATGCGATTAAAGAAGCCGGTGCCAGTATGCTGCGTGGAGGGGTTTGGAAACCGAGAACCTTACCTCACTCCTTTCAAGGAAGCGCCAAAAGTTTAGACTATTTGTTAGAGGCGAAGGCACAAACCGGTCTGCCTGTGGCCGCGGAAGTCATGGATGAAGAACAGTTGAACCTGGCCATTCGGTCCGGTGTTGATCTCTTGCAGGTTGGCGCACGAAATGCTTTAAACTATAGTTTGCTCAAACAAATCGGGAAAGCGATTCATGACCATCCCCATGTGGGTGTTATTCTGAAACGATCGATTCATATGGGAGCCTTGAATGAGTTTATTGCGGCAGGAGAGTATGTTGTCGCTCAGGGAAATCCCAATATATTGCTTTGTCCTCGCGGGACCTTACCCACAATGGATGGCTATCGAAATCATCCTGATGAAGCCATTACTCCGTTGCTCAAAGAGCATACGTGGGCACCCGTTGTCGTGGATCCCTCTCATGCGGTAGGAAAATCGGTTTATGTGCCGCATGCCTGTTTGGCTGCTGCTTCTTATGGCGCGGATGGTCTACTCATTGAGTGTCACATCGAACCGAAACGCGGTATAGGGGATGACCCCAAACAAGCGATTACACCGGATGTCCTCAAAAAATTGATTGATGATGTGCGCCAAATAGCTCAAATCGCGCGCCCTTATCTTTATCGACCCAAAAAGTGAAAAAGAACGAATACCGCTTTGCGATGGTGCCTGGTTAAACATGCGTTGCTTTTCCGTTTTATGATTTTTCAAAATATCAACTCCATGATTACATGCAACTATTAGGTATTGGTTTAACAGAACAAAGCTGGTCATTATTGATTGACAAGCTTCAAGTGCAACTTTCTATCTCCATAACAACCTCCCCCTTACTCCAAGAGCAGGATGTCTGTTCGGACAAAATCATCGCAACCTGCAAGCGCTTGGCAAAAACACCTCTGGAGTTGATTTTTTTACGGCCGAGTGCTTTTGAAACTCCGGATGATTGCTATTTTTTTGTAACCCAGTTTCAACAAAAGCGAACGCCTTTCATACGCTGCGCCTTCGTCATTGAAGAGCTTGAACGCGAGTTAGGGCCTGTATTACAAAACAATCCTGAAATTCGTCTTGTTAATCGAATGCGATTTCATTTATCCCATCCTTCCCCGTTTGTCGCCACGTCCACACAACGGTTTCCACGCCTTAAGATTAATCATTCCATCAAAAAATTGCGTTATCGCGCCTCCGGTCAGACGGTGGACACAACACTTGAGGAATTGCCTGCGGACCAGTTAATTGCTCTGTCACAGATTGTTTCCGTGATGACAGATTCAGGCATAATGACCTCGGACCAATGGATAGATTCCTTCCTTACGCAACAAAAACAGACCCTTGCGCGTCAGCAGGTCAAAGGCATCTTAAAAGTAAAACAACATTGCTACCTTTTTCCGGGGATTGCCCTGGATCAAGTGGACTTCATGGAAATTCAAAAAATTCAGGTGCATTACTTGTTGGACGGGAATTTTTCAACGGATAATCCTGCGTTTAAGCGACTGATCAAACACTGTAAAGCACAACAAACTCCTCCGGAAATAGGAAAATCAGATTCGATTTTACATCAGCCTGTTCGTTGTTTGGGCAACGTATCGATCATTAATGAAGTGGTCTGCCTGCTATTGAGGGAAGCGGGCTATCAGGACGTGAAAGTCCTTTCTAACTTCCCACCAGGATCCTACCCTCTGGAACAGTCAATGCTTTGGCTTCAACTCGAAGATTTTGCCAATGTTTCATTTTCAGGAGCGCCCTTTAAGTGGTATCAGGAAATAAAGCAGCTACTGCTTCCTCTTCAATTTTTTGTAGAAATCCATGAACTCAAAGTGCCTCCGGTGATTCATTGTCCTGACCTTTCCCGTATTGAACTCAATCAACAAAGAGAAGCGTTACTCAAGAAGGAAAAACAATTAACCGCAGAACACCGATTAGCACACAATAAATACCTGCTTTACAGCCAGGAAGAAAAAATATTGGATGAAGTCGTAATCATCGCAGAACAGCTCACGCCTTGTTTGGCAAAAAGTAGGGCTTGGGAGGAGGTCTGGGAAAATACCAGGGAGCTACAAACCACGCAAGCCTTGCTCTTGTGTGAAGATGAAGAGCTTGCTTCAGAGCTCAGTCGGCAATTAAATTACATCCCTAAAACTTTATGGATGAATCCGCTGGAATATCAAAATGTGGATCAACTCCTGAGAATCAATGTGAAAACTTTTCAAGATTATGTCGCGCATGGAATCATTGTGGTCACTCAGGTTTCCCTGAAGCACCTGGAGTCTCTGTGCGCTGAAGCGATTTCACGTTCAAGGAATCTGGGAGGCGCCTGTTTGGTTCAACAACAAGTGATGTCACAAACACAAAAAGAGCTTTATGAGGTTTTACAACAAAAACATCAGTTGGCTTTACATTGGATTTATAGCTCTCTGAAAAAAATCCTGACACAGGCCCAAAAGGCGTGGATTCAACACGTTTCAAAATAAAAAAAAGGTGCGTGTAAAACCAAAAATTAAGTTGTCCATTTTGATTGAAAAGGCTAGATTGAGAAAATTAATGACACAACTCGGACAGGTGCCGGAATTTAATCAAAAATTAAGTTAATGAATGTGGGACGGTTATGGAAAAAGAACGCCATTCGATTTCAACGATTTTTGGAGGTTTGGTGATTGGACTGATAATCTCTATTGCAGGAAAACTGTTACAAATGGCCCAAGTGGTCGTGTTGATTGGCGCAGGCACATGGTTGGTTAGGCATTTTACTTCTTTTCCTCAATTTGAAGCAACACTCGTTAGTATAGGAATTTTTGGGATTGTCTGGTTGAACCTCATTGCCAATAAGATCAGTGCCGTTCATTCTTACATCACCCAGGAAGATTTTTTTTATGACGATGAGGAGGACGATGATGAGGATGAGGAGGACTTTGTAATGGAAGATAAAGACGCTTCCGCTTCAAATTCTGCTTTCCAGCGTAACGCCCATGGAAAGAAAAATTTTAAAAGTCCAGCCAAAGTGATCCCTTTAGGGAAAAAAGACCCTGACCTGAAATCAGAAAATTGTGAGAAGCCTGACAGGTTCTAGATTCTTTGATTCCTTTACCCTCTCCTAAAAGCGGGAACAGTTTACGCTTGAATTTTTAACCATAAATTAAGTAAAGACTATGTCTCATGATCCTACGATTCAGGACATTATTATGACCCTTCACCAGTTTTGGGAAAAACAAGGATGTTTGCTAATGAATCCTTATGATGTTGAAACGGGTGCCGGGACCATGAATCCTGCAACTTTTTTACGTGCCATTGGTCCTGAAGAATGGAGTGCGGCCTATGTGGAACCTTCCCGCCGTCCTGCGGATGGACGCTATGGAGACAACCCCAATCGCCTGTATCAACACCATCAGTACCAAGTCATCCTAAAACCCATGCCTGATGAAGTACAGGCGCTGTACCTGGAATCTTTGATTGCCTTGGGGATTGAGCCTCTGGATCATGACATCCGGTTTGTTGAAGACAACTGGGAATCTCCGACTCTTGGCGCCTGGGGCTTAGGGTGGGAAGTTTGGCTGGATGGCATGGAAGTCACTCAATATACTTATTTTCAACAAGTTGGCGGATTGGAATGCAACCCTGTCGCTGTGGAGTTGACTTATGGGATAGAGCGGTTGGCTTCCTATCTTCAAAACAAAGAAAATGTGTTTGATCTTGAATTCGCCAAAGGTGTTAGCTATGCCGCAATTTTTAAACAACCTGAGTTTGAACATTCAAAATATACGTTTGAAATCGTAGATACCAGCCTGTTATTCAAGCTTTTCAGTCAATATGAAACAGAAGCCTTACGAATCATTGATCAGAGTTTAGTTTTTCCTGCTTTCGATTATGTGCTCAAATGTTCTCACACCTTTAACCAACTTGATGCGGCTGGAGCGATCAGTGTTTCGGAAAGAGCGGCTTATATTGCTAAAGTCCGTAACCTTTCACATCGAATTGCGAAACTCTTTCTTAAAGAGCGCTGTAAATTAAAATTTCCTTTGATGAAAGATCGACAGCTGGCAGAACATTGGGTACAACAACTGAGTGAAGAAGAGGAGTAGTGGTGAATACTTATTTATTGGAAATTGGATTGGAAGAACTTCCTGCTCCATTCATTCTTCCTGGAGTCAATAAATTAGAAGAATTGGTGAAGGTCACCTTGGAGCAACACAGCCTCGCCTTTACCTCAATACAAAAATTTTCAACACCCAGAAGGCTTGCGGTTGTAGTTTCAGGTCTCCCTGAAAAGCAAGAAGATCAGATCCGGGAGATCAAAGGTCCCCCAGCTAAAATTGCGAAGGATGAGCAAGGACAATGGAGTAAAGCCGCCTTGGGCTTTGCGAAAAAAAATGCAGTCGAGGTCGATCAGCTTGGAGTCAAGGAGTTCCAAGGTCAGGATTATTTATTCATCACTCAGGAGGTGAAAGGACAGGCAACTACTCATTTGCTGGAAATGCATGCGCCTCAATGGATTACGTCTATCACTTTTCCCAAAAATATGCGTTGGGGGTGGTATAAAATGCGTTATGCCCGACCCATCCGGTGGGTCTGTTCTCTTTGGAACAATCAATTGCTTCCTGTTTCTTTGGAAATGAAAACCGCAGCTAAAACCAGTCAGGGGCATCGGTTTCTCGCGCCAGAATCCTTTGCGATGATTCACGCGGAGCAATACCAGAAGCAATTAAAACAGGCCTATGTTCTCGTGGATTTTGATCAGCGCAAAGAGCTTATCGTTGCTCAAATACGAGAGCTCGAAAACAAACACGGATTCCATGTTCAATTGGATGAAGATCTGCTCACAGAAGTCACTAATTTGGTGGAATGGCCCACCGCCCTGGTTGGGAACTTTGAGGAAGCGTTTCTTCAATTGCCTTCGGAAGTCCTGGTCACCTCTATGGCAAAACACCAACGTTATTTTCCGGTTTATGACGCTCAAGGAACGCTCTTGCCGCATTTTGTAACCGTTCGCAATGGCAATGACCGTAGTCTTGAGCTGGTTAAACAGGGGAATATGAAGGTTTTAAGAGCCCGTTTGAGTGATGCCCGCTTTTTTTATTTTGAAGATCAAAAACATGAATTGTCTTTTTTTAATAAGAAACTAAACAAGGTCGTGTTTTTTAATAAACGCGGGACCGTCACCCAACGTGTGAATCGAATTGAAGAATTGAGTGATTTTATCGCGGAGCAACTGGCTTTTTCCCAGAAACAAAAAAAGGAGGCGATGCGGATTGCTCAGTTGTGTAAATTTGATCTTCAAACCCAGATGGTCATGGAATTTCCAAAACTGCAGGGAATCATGGGAGAGCGTTATGCCCGAATACGACGTGAAACGGAAGTTGTATGCAGGGGAATCCGTGATCATTACGCACCGCGCACCCTTCAGGAAGCATTACCTCAAGATCTCGAAACGGTTCCTGCCGCGCTTGCGGACAGGCTGGATATGTTGGTGACCGCCTTTTCGTTGAAATTAGACCCAAGCGGTTCTGAAGACCCTTATGCCCTACGACGCATGGCTCAAGGCTTAATGCAACTCATCTATGGGTATGAGATCCGAATCCCTCTTGATGGCTTGATCGCAAAAGCACTCCAGATTTTAATTCAACAACAAGGACTGACGTTGGACTCCGCATCCATCAGACAAAACTTGTTGGACTTTATGGAGCTCAGACAACGGTTTCTGATGAAACAGGCGAATATCCGACATGATGTCATTGAGGCGCTACTGAAAGGGACGGCCTTATTACCTGTGGATCAGTTAAAACTTGCGGATATGCTCAAAGATCACCTGGATTCTCCCCTGTTTAAAAAGGCGGTTGAGTCGATTGTCAGAGCTAATAACATCAGTCAGCAGCAGTCCGCTCTTGTGCCTACGCACATTGAAAAAGCGGCTTTGGAGCTTCCTGAAGAAAAAACCTTTTGGAAACAGGTGCAATCTTTACCTCAAAAAGAGCTCAATCTAGATCACTATCTGTTACAAGTTTTTGAGCTGGTACCCATCATTACTCAATTTTTTGATAAGGTCATGGTTATGGATGAAAATCCTGTTAAGCAAAGAAACCGCTTGTTTTTGTGCCATATCCTTGCCAGTTGGTCCCGACAATATTTGGATCTCAAAGAAATTGTTTTTGCCAAAGAGGGATCCGTTTAATAAGGTTCTGTGACCAGGTGAAATGAAACTTAGCCTGTTTACAGTCCAAACACCCAGTGACAAATGAGGAGTTATGAGCGAATTTCAATACCAAGAACTTTTTCCCCTTGAAAACGATACAACGGAGTATCGCTTATTGACACGGGATTATGTTTCAACCATCAGCGTTGAAGGACAGGAAATCTTAAAAATCACCCCTGAAGGACTCGCCTTTTTAAGCAATCAAGCCCTGGTGGATGTATCTCATCTTCTCCGGACGGCACATCTTCAGAAATTGGAAAAAATCATTGAAGATCCGGAAGCCTCTCAGAATGATGTCTATGTCGCAACCGCTTTATTGGAAAATGCGATCATTTCCGCGGAGGGCGTGTTTCCCTCTTGTCAAGATACGGGGACCGCGATTATTTTCGCGAAAAAAGGAGAAAAAGTCTGGACCAGTTCAAATGACGCGGAAGCCCTAAGCAGGGGAATCTGCAAAGCTTATACAGAGAAGAATCTCAGATACTCTCAAGTTGCGGCTCTTGATATGTATAAGGAAAAAAACACAGGTAATAATTTACCTGCCCAAATTGATATCTATGCGATTCCAGGAAATGAATATCACTTTTTATTTCTTGCCAAAGGAGGCGGTTCCGCCAATAAAACCTATCTGTACCAACAAACTAAAGCCTTATTGAACCCCAAAACCTTAGCCAGTTTTATTTGGGAAAAACTGCAAACCCTCGGAACAGCGGCCTGCCCTCCTTACCATCTTGCGCTTGTGATTGGTGGAACTTCCGCGGAGTCTACGCTCAAAACAGTCAAACTTGCTTCGACGGGATATCTGGATCATTTACCCACCTCAGGGAATGCCCTCGGGCGAGCCTTTCGTGATCTGGAACTGGAAGAAAAAGTTTTAAAGATGGCTCAGGAAACAGGTATTGGCGCACAATTCGGAGGAAAATACTTTTGCCATGATGTTCGCGTGGTCCGTCTTCCCCGTCATGGTGCCTCTTGCCCCGTAGGGATGGGTGTCAGTTGTAGCGCTGACCGTAACATCAAAGCAAAAATCACGAAAGAGGGTATTTTCGTCGAAAAATTAGAAACCAATCCTGCACAATTTTTACCTGCCAGTTCCAAAACCCCAGCAGCCACGGACATGGTCCAGATTGACCTGAACAAAGGCATGGACGCCTTACGTAAGACGTTGACTCAATATCCGATCACCACCATGGTAATGCTCAATGGTCAAATCACTGTCGCACGTGATATTGCTCATGCCCTGATCAAGGAACGTTTGGATCAAGGCCACGGTTTGCCTGATTATTTTAAGGACCGAATCATTTATTATGCCGGACCTGCGAAAACACCAAGCGGCTATGCTTCCGGTTCATTTGGACCAACCACTGCACAACGCATGGATCCTTATGTTCCTCTTTTTCAAAAAGAAGGTGGCTCTTTGGTCATGCTCGCAAAAGGCAATCGCACTGAAATTGTGACCGAATCATGTAAAAAATATGGAGGCTTCTACTTAGGCTCAATCGGTGGACCTGCTGCTGTCCTTGGAAAAAACTGCATCACCAATATCAAAATCTTGGAATTTGAAGAACTTGGAATGGAAGCGATTTTCGAAATAACGGTTAAAGATTTTCCGGCCTTTATTATTGTTGATGATAAAGGCAACGATTTTTTTAAGCGGTAATTAAGACGAAAATTCTATTCAGAAGGAGAGTGTTGATTTTGAGTTCTGTTAAGAACTCAAAATCACTGGTTGGCTGTTATATCGTTTTAACATGAGATTGATTTTGGTTTAAAGTTCACGGATTAAAAATACAGATCCTGAATGTTTTCATACGCATCCCACTTTGGAGAACCGATTACGTCAAGAGTGGTCATTTTTTGCTGGGGAAGTACTTTTATTTTTCCTCCTCCGTTAAAAAAAGACATCATCGCATTTTCGATTTCCAGATGTGTGAGATACTGTTGTCCACTGGATCGCTTTTTCATAACCCCTCCTTTCATGCAGATTGATCATAAACCGCGGTAAGCAAAAAAGATGCTCCCAGCCTGTTACACCATAAAGAGGTTGTAACCCCTATTAAGGTTCAACTCTGTTTTACTCTTTATTAAAATAAAAATAAAATAGCAACCTTTTTAAAATAAAATATTATTCGGGCTTGGTCGTAAGTTCGGCCACCCTGTCTAAAAATTAGTAGAAATTGCAACTCAATCAGGAGTAGTGTATTAACAATTTTTCAAAAATCATGTTAACCCTCTCACCCGAATGAACCAT